>JBAYGL010000575.1:0-2986 GCA_041666725.1 Limisphaerales bacterium | reverse complement strand
GGTTTCCATCCAGAAATGTGCGGCAGATCAAGTCCGCCGCGCGACGCACCGCCGCCAGCGACGCCGCATCGCCGGTGAGATCATGCCACTGGAGCAGGCCCTGCATGACATGGTAGTGCCCCCACAAATCCCAATGCACCAGCAGCCGCTGGTTTTTTGGAAACGGACCGAGGTAACCATCCTCCGCCTGCGTGGCGATGAGCTCCCTGACAAAGCGCGCGGTGTGCTCGCGCAGATCGGCGCGGTCGCGCAATCGCAAAGCCTGCACGCAGGAAATCAGATATTTGCCCGCAAACTCGCCCGCCCACCTTTCCAACTGCGGCGCCGGCTGACGATCGCGCAGCCGGAACATCTCAAGCATCGCCGGATTCGCTTCCGGCGCGGGCAGCAGCCACGAGTCGATGTTTGCATCGAGCCGCGGCGCGACGACTCCGGCGAAGCGCCACCGGCTCTCCGGCACGGAACTGAGCGGGTCTTTGGCCCGGGCAGCAGTCGCTCCGCACACAATCAGCGTGTGGCAGGCTGAAATGACAAAAAATGCTCGCTTGATAATTTGCATGTTGTTTTGAGATCGCTGCGTCTCGGTGTTGTTTTAGGTTTCTTTGTGCTCCTCCGATGATTCCGTATGAGAATTCATTCACGCGCCGGCCTTAATTGCAGCGCATAGAGCTTTGCATTGCGCATTTCCAACTGCACACGGACGGGTTTGCCGGCGAGGGCGCTGATGTCCACGCCGCCCTTCCAGCGGACTTCGTAATCGATCTCGTCGGCGCTGATGATCTCGCAATCGGCCGAGGCGAAGCCGGGATGCGGGGTTCCGTCGGCTTGGAGTAGAGCCACCTTTGCGCTGCCACTGCCTGCGGTGTGGATGTTCAGGTGAAGACGGTTGCCTTTGAAGACGAGCGGTCGGGTGATGAGTGTGCCGTGCGTGTTGGCGGCGTCCATGGAGACAAAGCCATCCACCCTCTGCGTGGCGCAGTAGATGCCGCCGCGTTCGCGCCTCAGCCACCCGGCGCGATTGTCCAGATCCTTGTCCCATACGACAGGCCGCCCATGCGTGAAGGTGCAGCCGACGAAGTATTGATATAGCAGCCGGCCACGCCTGACCATGCCCGGCCCCATGCTCACGATGCGCAGGTCGAGCCCTTCATGCACGCCCGCCGCGACATACGGCTCGCGCCAGCGGTTCCACGAGATCCCGTCGCGGCTCGCGGCGAACTGCACGTCGAAGGCACCATCGGCAGTGTTGCACGCACGTCCTTTCCAGACGGCACCCTTGTAGAGCTGAAAGGCGGCCGGGAATGCCACATAGACATTCGGCGCGAACGGATACTTGACCACTGCGCTGGTGTAGATATCCACGTTGGGCGGGTCTTGTTCGTCTGGTGCCATCACCTTCGGAAGCTCGCGGCTGAGTGTCGGTATCTTCTCCTTTCCCCACACGTGGAACGGCGGCACCGAGTGGTCGTAAGGCCACGGCACTTCCAGATCGGCGACCGCCACTCGCGCCACCGTTCGCACGGGATCCCACTCGCGGAGGTAGATGGCGTATTGCTGCAACCTTTCATCCCACACGGCTGACGGCTGACTGTCTGGCACGAAAGGAAGCAGCCGCTCCGGCACGGATGTCCAATGCACGCCATCGTTCGATGATGCGACAAACACGCCTGCCTTCGCGGGGTCGGGCCAACCCTTCGTGAACAAAAGCCGGTAGCGTTTCTCCGCCGGTGCGTGCGGATCGAGAAACACGCCGGCTTCCACCGCTTCGACCGGCAGGATGTTGTTGTCCTTGCTGCCTTGAAATGATTTCAGCCCGAGTGAAGGTCTGGTCCAATTCAGTCCGTCGCTGCTCGTGGCGAGGCTGAAGTGCTTCTTCTTCTCCGCATCATAACTGCCGTGGAACAGCTTCACCTGCCCATCGTCATCCACCACGCTGCAATAGAAAATGAACCCAAGTGCCTCCCATGGTTGATCGGGTTGAAGCACTTTCCGAATGCTCTCGGGAGGATTCACCGTGCGGGTAATGTTCCGCGTCTGCGCGAGATCCACGAGAGCGTCGTCGAGAAAGAGCTGCCGGTCGGCTCCGATATCGGTGGAGGCCGCCTGCGCTCCAGGAGGCATGACGACCAGCGCGATCGCGACGATGAATGTGGCGCGGAGCAATTGGTGGCGAGCCGGGGGAGTGTTCATGAGCGGGACGGTCATTGAATGGATTGAAACATCCGTGTCATCGCTTCACCGCGCGCGATGACCTTCGATGTCTGCGTTTTCGGAGCGCTCGACGATGCCGCAAGCAGCGCATCGAACTCATCCGCCGTCATGGCCTTTGATTCGATCTTCGTGGCTTGGACGACAGCGGCAGCCTGAGCCATCGGATCGAACTTCCCGTCGCGCAGCTTCTTCAATCCATCGACCCACACCTTGCCAATCGCCTGCCGCAAGGGTTCGCCCATGCGCGCATCGTAGTTGTCGAAGAAGCCCTTCGTGCCGAAGTATTGCACCGCAGTGATCCAAGGTTCGTTCGCGCTCACATCCACGTCGTTGAAGAACGACACCATCGAGCGCCGTTTACAAAGCGCGCGCACGAGCAGGTCGGGGTTGAGTTGCGCGGGTGCTGTCTTGTTCTTCAACGCGAGCGCGGCGGCCAGACCCGCGGCTTCACCCGTCTGCATCCACACTGGTTCCAGCCGCACCGTGCCCCAAGCGACATGCGTCGCGGAAAGACAAACGGGAACGAGCAAATTGTCCACGCCTTGCGGGAGCAGGCAGCGATACGAAATCTGTCCGGGAAAAGTCTCCTGATGCAGCATCGCCTTGCCCTCCTCCAGTCCGCCGGGCACGCGCGCCGTCGTGCAGGGATGGCTGTCCAGATACCACTCGGTAAACGCGATGCTGTCCGCGTGGACCGGCGCGCGCAGCAGACCCGGAGCGAGATTCGCGTCGTGCTCCGTCATCACCGCGCGGCCCGTGATGCGTCGGGCTTCGC
>JBAYGL010000574.1:0-2994 GCA_041666725.1 Limisphaerales bacterium | reverse complement strand
GCCGCTGGCAGTGTGCGCGTGGAGATTCAGGACGCGAATGGCAAGCCATTACCCGGTTTCGCTCTCAACGACTGCCCGCCGCTTTTCGGCGACACCATCGAGCGCATCGTGACGTGGACAGGCGGCGGCGATGTAAGAGCGCTCGCCGGCCAGCCCGTGCGCCTGCGCTTCGAGTTGAAGGATGCGGATGTGTATGCGTTTCAGATCGCCGAATGATGCATTGCTGAACCTGTGAAACACCTGAACCGCCCCAGCATCATGCGCCCTTCGTATCTCCTGATTTCATCACTCGCCGTCACCGCCAGCCTGCTCGCGGCGACTCCCGACAAAACCCAACAGCTTCTCATCGCTGGCAAGGAGCCGGTCCGAATCGTCTGCATCGGCGACAGCATCACGGGTGTCTACTACCATTCGGGCGGGTTGCGGGCCTATCCGGAAATGCTGGAGATCGCGCTGCACAAAACCCATCCGCAGGCGCAGGTGAAGGTGCGCAACGCGGGCATCAGCGGTGATACGACAAAGGGGGCGCTGGCCCGGCTGGAGCGCGATGTCATCACCCACAAACCGCATCTGGTGACCGTCATGTTTGGCATGAACGATCTCGTGCGGACCCCGTTGGACGAGTTCAAAAGCAACCTCCGGGAGATCAGCGCACGCTGTCGTCAGGCTGGCGCGGAGGTGCTGTTCTGCACGCAAAACTCGGTGGCGGAAACGGCGGCCCGGCCAGGTCGGAAACTCGCCGAGTTCACCCAGGCCATCCGCGAAACGGGCCGGGCTGAAGGCGTGGAGGTCGTGGATTGTTTCGCCCTCTTTGAGGCGGTGCGGGGCAAGGATCCGCTGGAGTGGACGCTCCTGCACAGCGATGAAATCCACCCCAACATGGATGGCCACAAGCTGTTCGCAGAGGCCATCGCCAGGAGCATTACCGGGAAACCGGTCTCCTTGAAGGATGCCGGTCCGCCGAAGCCTGCGCTCAGACATGCGCGCGCGCTGCTTGAAGCCGGAAAACCGCTGAAGGTGCTGGCGATGCCGCCGTTTGACCAGCTCATCGGTCCGGCGCTTACACGGCTGTATCCTGGTGCCAGGATCACCGTGACCGCCTGGCCGACAGAGGGGCAATCACTCGCGCAAATCGAACTGTCTGCCAGGAAAGTGCGGGCGATGGCACAGGACCTGGTGCTCATCGCCGTGCCTGCTTCAGCCGGAGCGCTGACGCCGGAAGAGTTTCACAAGCAATATGCCTGGATCATGAACTGGTCGCTGAGCTTTGGCCTGCAGCAGTGGGATGTGGTTGTGCTTCCGCCTTCCACCTCAAAACCAAGGCTGACTTCCGACGAGCAGCGTCACGAAGCCTTTGCCCGGCGGCTGATCGCGGCCCAGGACTTGAACATGATCCCGCGGGCGCAAGGCGACGAGACGGCCACATCCGATCTGTTGCTGGCATGGCTGAAGGAGCAACTGCGCCCCAACGCCAGGTGAGCCCTCCAGACTCACGAACACACGACACGCCATGAACAAAGACATGCTGAAACCGCCCCTGGCACTGGCCGCCGGCCTGCTCGCACTTGCCGGGGCCAGTTCATTCGCCGCCGACGTCCCCATCGACATCGGATCGCGCTGGGAGCTGTTCGTGGATGACCGGCTCACCGCCACGAGCCGCGACGTGTCGCTCAAGCTCCAGGAGCCGCAGCGCCGGGAGGTCGTGCTCGTCACCGACGCACCGTGGGAGGGCACCGCCAGCGCTTACTTCAGCGTCGTGCAGGACGGCCCGCTCATCCGTCTTTACTACCGCGGTTCGGTCGTTGGCGCAGACAACTCCGAAGACCAGGTCACCTGCGTCGTCGAGAGCCGGGACGGCATCCATTTCACCCGCCCGAAACTCGGACTCGTCGAAGTCCAGGGATCCAAGGAGAACAACGTGATCTGGAAAGGGATCGAGTCGCACAACTTCGCACCCTTTCTTGACCCCAACCCGGCTGCCAAGCCGGTTGAACGCTACAAGGCGCTCGGCGGTGTGAAGGAGCCCGGCAAGAACTGGATCACGGGCGACACGCCCGGCGGGCTGTATGCCTTTGCGTCTGCGGACGGCCTGCACTGGCGCAAGCTCCAACGCGAGCCGGTGCTGACCAAGGGCGCGTTCGATTCACAGAACCTGGCGTTCTGGGATTCCGTGCGCGGTCAATACCGCTGCTACAACCGCGCCTATGCCGGCAACGTCCGCACGATCCAGAGCAGCACTTCCACGGACTTCATGCACTGGAGCGACGGCACGCCGAACCGCTACGCCAAGGACGTGCCGATCGAGCATTTCTACACGAGCGCCACGCTGCCGTGCCCGGGTGCCGAGCATCTGCTGCTCTCGTTTCCGAAACGGTTCATGCCGCAGCGGAAGAAGATCGCCGGGCACAAGACTCCAGGCGTGTCGGACGCCGTCTTCATGTCGAGCCGCGACGGCGTGAACTGGGACCGGACGTTCCTCGAAGCATGGGTCCGCCCCGGTCGCGACGAAAAGAACTGGACCGCCCGCAACAACATGACGGCATGCGGCATCGCCCAAACCGCGCCGGGCGAATGGTCGCTCTACATCAGCGAGCATTACCAGTGGCCCGACAACCGGATCCGCCGGCTGGTGCTGCCGCGCCACCGCATCGCCTCGGCACACGCCGGCGCGCGCGGCGGCGAGTTCACCACGCACCCGGTGACTTTTTCCGGCAAGCATCTCGTGCTGAATTACGCCACGTCCGCGGCAGGCTCCATGCAAGTCGAGATCCGGGACGCCAGCGGCCAGCCGCTCCCCGGTTTCACGCTCACCGACGCGCAGCTGCTCTACGGCGATGAACTCGACGCCATGGTCGCATGGAAGTCCGGCACCGATGTCAGCGCCCTGGCTGGCAAGCCGGTGCGCCTGCGCTTCGTGATGAAGGACGCGGATGTCTATGCGCTCCAGTTCCTCCCCTGATCTCACCCCAACCCGCTCGTGAAACTCCACAATCT
>JBAYGL010000573.1:0-2994 GCA_041666725.1 Limisphaerales bacterium | reverse complement strand
GAGGTCGCCGGGGGTGAAATAAAATTTCTCGTAGAAGAGCGGGTCGTCCGGGATGTGCATCTTCCGGTAGATGCCGAGGATCGAGCCGTCCGCGTCAATGATGGCGGCCGTGTTGTGGTAGAGGCCGGAGGCGCGCTTCTCGAAGAGCGAGGCGACGATGACGATCTTGTGCCTCTTCGCCAGCTTGCAGAAGGCGTCGGTGCTGGGGCCGGGGATGGACTCGGCCAGCTTGAAGTTCGCGTGGTCCTCGTTCTGGCAGAAGTATTGCGAGCGGAAGAGTTCCTGCGTGCTGATGATCTGCGCGCCGGCCTTCGCGCAACGCTCCACCTGGGCGAGGGTTTTGCGGAGGTTCTCCGCGGGATTGGCCGAGCAGCTGGTTTGAACGAGACCGAGGGTGACGGTCGAATCAGAGCGCGAACGCTTCATGACGGCTAGATTTTCGCGGTCCGGACGGGGAGAGCCAGACGGACGGTGTGTCCCTTGGTGTTCTGAATCTGCTTGTAGTCCACCTGACCGAAGAGCTGCCGGATGAACCGGCCCATGGTCTCGTTGGTGGGACCGTAACCGGCGTGGTAGATGTAGTGCTCCAGATCGTGCAGCAACTCATCGGCATTCGAATACCGCCGGGCAAGGTCGCGCTCCAGGCACTTGTGCAACACCTTGTTCAATTGCTCGTCAATCCTCGGATCCAGCGTCCGGAAATCGGGAATCGGCATGCCCTGCACCCGCTCGCGTGACTCGGTCATGGTCGCGCCCTTGAAAATGTTGTTCCCCAGGAGCAGCTGGGCCAGGACAATGCCCACGGAAAAGATGTCCGAACGCTTGTCCGTGATCTGGAAGTTCGACTGCTCGGGGCTCATGTAGTCCACCTTGCCGGCCACCACCTCGCCCTCCTGGTCCTGCAACAGCCCCCGCGCCTTTGCGATGCCGAAGTCGGTGATCTTCACATCTCCCTCGAACGCTATCATCACGTTCTTCAGGTTCACGTCGCGATGCACGATGCCCAGCGGCTTGCCGTCCTTGTCGGTCTTGGCATGTGCGTAGGCGAGCCCGCGCACGACCCGGCTGGCGATGAAGACCGCGAGCTCCTTCGGCAGCTGGCGGCTCTGATCGGTGCACTTCTGGATGAACTGCTCGACGTTCGCGCCCCGGATCAGCTCCATCGAGATGAAGAACATCCCGTCCGTCTCGCCCAGATGGTAGGTCTGGACGATGTTCGTGTGGATCAGGTCGGCCACAAGCTTGGCCTCGCCGATGAAATTCTCGATGAAGAGCTTCTGGTTCGCGTAGCTCTGGCGGATCACCTTGATGGCCACCCGCTTGATGAAACCGCTGGCCCCATGCTGCTCGGCCTCATAAACGACGCCCATGCCGCCTTCAAAAATCTTGTTAACGATTTTATAGCGGACCGGGCACTGAATGCTGAAGAGACCAAGCACACGAAAACGACACTTAAAATCCGGCCTCCAGTCAAGCTTCGTCCCGCGTAGGAAGGCGATTTCTTCCTACAGAAAACCCGCAGTATCAACGTCCAAAGCGCTCACTTTCACTCGACCGACACCTTGCCGCCCAGCTTGAGCAGCGCCATGCCGATCTTGTCCACGTCGAACTTCCCCGCCATCGCATCGCCATAATTCGAGAGGACAACCACCCCGATCTGCCGCTCGCGGTTGAAGCCAATGAAGCTCACGTAGCCGCCCGTGCCTCCGTTGTGCCAGTAGATTTCCAGCCCGCCCTGCAAAGTCGTCTCGCGCTGCCAGCCCAGCGGCAGGATGCCGGCCTCGCCGGTCATTTGCGGCTGCCGCACGGAGGCCAGCGCGCGGCCGACAGGAGATTCGTCCGTCCGCAGGTTGGCTTCGAGAAACGTCAGCAAGTCGTCCGCATCGGAGTGAAACGCGCCCGCAGGCGCAAATGCATCGAAGTCCCAGCCCGCAACCTCCTCGCCCTTGGGCGAATGGCCCCGCACGAACCGCGCACGCTGTTCCTCAGCCAGGCGGATCACCGTATTTGTCATGCCCAACGGCTCCATCAGTGCTGTCCGCACCAACTCCTCGTATGGCCGCCCCGCCTTGAGCGACAGCAGCTGCCCGAGCAACGCGAAGCCGACGTTCGAATAGTCCATCAGCTTGCCCGGAGGGTTGTTCGGCTTCGCACCGGCCAGAAACTGGTAAAGCTCCTCAACGCGATACTTCGCGTAAGGGTTGGCGAGGTTCGCGGGGGAGAGGTCCTGGTTTCCCGGCAGGCGTGGCAGTCCGGAAGTGTGCGTGGCCAGGTGCAGCAGCGTGACCGGCTCCAGCGCCGGGGCGAGCGCGACCGACCCCGGCAGCGAAGCCCGGAGCGTGTCAGTCAGCTTCACCTTGCCGTCGAGTTCCAGCCGGGCCAGCGCGATGGCGGTGAAGACCTTCGTGACCGAGCCGATTTCAAACTGCGTCCGCGCGTCCGGTGGCACTGCATTCGTCCCGCCGCCCCGGCCCAGCCCCAGCACCGCGCGCTTCCCGCGCTGCGTGATGCCGATGACCAGTGCGGCATCCTTGCGCGCCGCGACATATTCCCCGCCCATCTTCAACGCACGCTGCCGGAGGTCATGCGTGTCCGTGAGATTGTCCCACTTGTGTTTCTCCCGGGCGAAGTAGGTGATGAGCCCGCCGAAGAGCAAGGCCAGCAGCAACAGCACGCCGCCGCCCACTTTCAGAACTAGCCGGAGAAAATTCCGAGACCGGTCATCGAGCATTTGAAGCCATGCAAACCCGGGCGCGCCGGCGGCTCAAGGGAAATTGCACTGGGAGCGCGGACGCCCACGTCCGCAGCAGTAATCTCCGCCGCAACCTGACGCGGACGTGGGCGTCCGCGCTCCTTCACGCCAGCAGCTTGTGAATCAATTCCCCATGCACGTCCGTGAGTCGGTAGTCTCGGCCCTGGAAGCGGAACGTGAGCTTGAGATGGTCGAGGCCCAGGAGGTGTAGAATCGTCGCGTGCAGGTCGTGGACATGGCAG
>JBAYGL010000572.1:0-3001 GCA_041666725.1 Limisphaerales bacterium | reverse complement strand
TCGGAAAGGGCCGGACGAAAGGCTCAAGCGATACAGCATTTCTACTTCACCCTCTTCAAGCTCTTTGAGAAGTTGGCGGGAAAGCTGGCGTTCATCGTTCACTTCTTGGGGTGTCTCCAGCACATCTGTAACGGTCGGTATTGGCCAGCCGCGCCGGCTCGCGACCTTCACCCGCGCATGAACGAGTTGAGGATGTCGCCCGGTCTGGCCGGATATGATGTTGGCCCAGACTTGAAGACGAGCGCCTTGCGGACAACCAGCGCTTACACACAGTTGTTTAACTTCATCCTCATGGAACGCGGGGACCTGTTGCAGCGCTGTAGGTGCTACGTTGCTTTGACGGAGAAACACGTTCCCCAGCAGTCTTTGAGTCGTGGCGATCAGCCGCCCGCCACGCCGTAGAGTCAGGTGAGTCAGCACGGCAAGGTGCCGCAACAACATTGACGAATCGGCCCCAGCTGGATTGAAATCGTCCAACAGCAGAGAAGTCGGCTGTGGTGACGAAGCGGCTTGCCGCGCGAGTCGCTGGAGTTCCTCTGATATGCGAGTTGCGCCCCAGCGGGAGAAGCTGACCCATAACCATGTTCCACCGAGTTTGCTTGCGACGAGCTGCGCGACGGTGCTCTTGCCCTTGCCCGTCGAGCCCTGAATTGCGAGAAATCCATGTTCCGTAACGCACGCTGTCAGCGTATCTACCAACTGCGTTCGCTGCGCACACGGAACCGGCAGGTCGGGAAGTGCTACAATTCCTTCACTCGCAAAACTGATTTCTGATGCCGCGCCTTGTGTTGGTTGAATACAGCCGACGATGAGTGACTGCATCTGATTGAACTGCGAACGTGATACGCGCACGCGCGTCGCTTCATCGAAGCGTTCAGCAAAATCCGAGCTATTCAGGATTTGACCCTGCTTGATGGCGACTTGGACGACGTGCTCGAAAAGCGGAGCCAAGGCAAGCTCACTGTCGCCGGGCAGGAGGTGCCTGGCGCTTCCGTAGGCGCAAAGCTTAGCGCGCACTGCTTCTCGAATGACATCCACGTCCGGTTGCTCAGCCAGCCATTCGATGCGCCGAACAAATTCAGTATGGAATGCTTCTGAAGTGAGCCGCTTCAGGTGCTCAATCAAGGAGGGGACACTTTCGTTGAACGGTTCGACGAGCCGTCGCACGACAGAAGCATCGGAAACAAGGAATTCCCGCAGCTTTTCGCTCTGCTTCGGAATAGAGCGAGCCGTCTCCTCGTTCCAAAGCTCAAGTCCAGCTTTTGAAGGGCCGAATAGTCCACCGGTTTCAACTGCGAACCCCGCCGTAGTGATAAAGCGAAGTGCGACCGCACGCGGGCTATTCTTTTGCTTTGTAATCCAAAAGTTCCTTAAGGTTTCGACAACACAATCGCTCCGTAACGAGATCGGGCTGCTGAGCGCCTTGACTTGGTTGCCCACAGCCTCTGAAGTTCCAATCCGATCGAAATCTTCTGCTCCTTCAACAACAAGGATTTCATTTTCGCCAAGCTCCGACCACGCCAGCACCGTTTGCCAAATTTGGTAGGCAAGGCCTCTGAACAACGGACCAGCTTGCCGCGCGGGATCGCCTTTCAGAGGTTTTGGCGAAACAGGTGCAGCGTTGTGCTGGTTCGATTCCATTGTGCGCAAATCAGAGCGGCCAGAGTTGTTCGATCCTCAACCGGCGGGAGATGACCTCGGGCGACACACCGAAGCGGCGGCGGACATGGTTCGCGACGAATCCCAAGGCGGTTTCGCCAGAGGCATCCCATTCGGCAAAGCCGGCTTGCTCGGCCAGTTGAACGGCATCGCGCAGAGCCTCGCGCAAGGCATCCGGCGGCACGAGCAGCCGCCCGGCAAATTCGTAGGCGTGGCTTTCCAGCCAGTTGTATTCGGCATCCGGGATGGCCATGAGGAATTCCATCCATTCCTCAACGCTCTGGTGTTGCAGCCGCCCGTAAACGTCCGGGTGCAGGATGAGGTGGCCGAGTTCGTGCGCGACAGAGAAGCGCAGGCGGTTTTCCGCGCGCGGGTCCAAGAAGGAGTCGCGGTCCACCACGATGGTCTTCAAGTCGCCGAGCAACAGGGCTTCAAGGTCGCCGGCCTGTTTGAGGCGCGCCTTGGGCACCAGTTCCAAGCCCAGGTCGAATTCCGCAAGATCGAGGACGGGCACCGGCAGCGTGGAGCAGGACGGAAACCGGGAACGCAAAGCATCGGCCTTCTCCCAGATTTGCGTCCGTCGTAAATACGGCGCTTTGAACCTCCTTGGATCCATGAATGGTGGTCAGCGTTCGCGCAGTAGTTTGATGAGGTTTTCCAGTTCCTCGCGGGAGGGCCGGTTCCCGGAAAGCGTCCGGAAGAAGGCGGGGAGCTTTCCGACCAGTTCCTCGTCCTTCATGACGTAGTCCGGGATGCGCCCGGCATCCACGGCGGCGCAGTCGAAGAATTTCAGCCAGTCCTCGGAGCCTGGCTTGAGCCCGAGTTGCTTCGCCCAGGTGCGCAGCGTGTCCTCATCACGCGGGGGAGGCAGCACCTCGCGTTCGATCTTGCTCCAGTTGCTGGGGTCGTGCCCGTGCGCCAGACAAAACTCGCGCAGGCCGAGCCGTTGTTTCGCCCGCAGTTCTTTGATGAAGGTTCCAAACATACGTTGCTTGATGTGGTATTAGGATTACCACACTTGGCGCGCTTGGCAAGTGGCGATCTCTCCAGCGACCCAGCGCCTCCTCCGCTCGCGTTGCAGGAAGAGGTAGGCCCGCCGCCTTGTGCTGCCTTGGGTGGCACAGTCGAGGTCGTCCACGACAGCGGTGCTCTGGTGGCTCAGTAGGCGATTCCAATGCTTTTGGAGTCACCTTCAGAAGCCAGCGCGCCTCTGGGAAGCGCTCAGGCAGCCTACGCCAAGGAGGTGGCGGTGGGGAACCGCACTGAAGAAACGTAAGGCTGCCTGAGCGGCGGAAAGCTACGTCCCATAGAAGCGCTGTCAATCCGCGGTTCCGTCCGCCAC
>JBAYGL010000571.1:0-3015 GCA_041666725.1 Limisphaerales bacterium | reverse complement strand
TGGCGAGCAGGTCGCCCAGCGTGAACATGTCGTCGGGGAAGTCGTCATCGGGAGCCATGGGAGCCTCCATGGACTGCAGGCGGCTCAGGCCCACGATCTGCGTGCGCGTGCCCATGGCGTCGCCGCGGCCCGCGCTGTGGCTGCGCGGCCGCAGCGGACGTGGAGCAGCGTGTAGTAGGCGATGTTGCCCGGGGTCACGGTTTTGCCCCTGGCCCGGGCGCTGGCGAGCATGCGGGCGGCCATCAGCGTGGCGTCCTGCAAGACTTCCTCGGCGTCCTCGGCGCCGACGAAGGAAACGTGGTGGGGGATCAGGTGGCGCAGGCGCGGGACAATTTCATCGGTGAGGATCGGATCGGCATGGGAACTCATCGTTATCTCCTGTGGGGTGGACCGGCGTGAACCCGCGGGCAGGCCGCTCCCGCCGACGGCGGGAGATCACGGCCGTGACGGGGAAGGGACAGCGTGGCTGACCTTCAAGGATTCATAACCCCGGGAGAGGGGCTGTTGCGGGGCAGGGGAGTGAGAGGTTCGAGAGTTCCATCAACCACTCCATTCTCCGGAGCAGGAAAACCCAAGAATCGTTCTATTCGAGTGTCTGTGTAAACGAACGTTGGTGCAGCACCGAACCAATTCCCCCTACGCAAACTTCCGATGATCAGGGCGGCTTTCGCCGGAGGTTCATTTCTGTTGAAGGAGCCGTTGATGGGGGTGGCTTCGGCTTGAAATCTGGCAAAAAGGCGAACTAAAAACGGGTAGAGGAAATCTTGTCCGATCTGGCTGGCGTGAGGAAACCCCTGATTTTATTGGTGCACCCGCCAGGAGTTGAACCTGGAACCTTCTGATCCGTAGTCAGACGCTCTATCCAATTGAGCTACGGGTGCGCCGCCGTTGAACTTGAACGGGTTGCGTGAACAACAAATTCATGGTGTGGAAGTTGCGGGGAGTTGGCAAGCGGTATCTGCCGCGTGCCGCACTTCGGCTTGCCATTTCACGGATGTTGCCGCCTGCTTCGGCTTGTTGACTGCACCGCAAGACACGTTCCGCCTGCCCGCCGTGATCTGGATCACCGGCCTGCCGGCGGCTGGCAAGACGACCCTGGCCCAGCGCATCCAGGCGACGCTGCGCGCGCAGAGCGTCCCCGTGGTCGTGCTGGATGGCGATGACCTGCGCCGGACGGTGAATGCGGACCTCGGCTACGGTGAGGAAGCCCGCCATGAAAACGTCCGCCGCATCGGCGAGATCGCCCGGGTGCTGGTGGCGCAGTCATTCACCGTGGTGGTGGCGTGCATCTCGCCGTTCAGGGCGCAGCGGGACGCGTTGCGCCGGACGTTTCCAGAGGGACAGTTTGTGGAGGTGTTTGCCGATACCCCGATCGAGGTCTGTCAGCAACGCGATCCCAAGGGGCTTTACCGGCGCGCCGCCGCCGGCGCGCTGCGCCAGATGACCGGTGTGGATGCCGGCTATGAAGCGCCGTTCAACCCCGAACTCGTCTTCAAGCCGGACGGGTTTGACGAGGAGGAGTTTCTCCGCCGGTTCCGGCTCTGAGCCCGGCGGGCACCTGCACGCGGTTTCTGACGCGCACCGAGCAAAATCCGGGACAGCCGATCCCTCAGCCTGACTTCGGCAGCTGCGCGATCACGATTCAATGAGAAACAGAAAACTCAGGCCCGACTCCAATTCATGATTCACCGACTCAGCAAATCTCCGGTCCGGCGCACGTTGAATCTCCCGCTTCTTGCGGCGGTTCTCCTGGGCGTGACCGTCTGTGCCAGCGCAGCGGGCAAGAAGCAGTTCACGCCGGCGGATGACGTGAGGGGTGATTGGAGTTTCACCGCCGATCCGAAGCTGCCGAACGTCCTGATCATCGGTGATTCCATTTCCATCGGCTACACGCGGCTGGTGCGCGGGAAGCTGGCCGGGAAGGCGAACGTCCACCGGCCGATGCGTGCCAGCGGGCCGGACAATTGCGGCGACACGACCATCGGTCTGGAGAAAATCGACGGCTGGCTTGGCAAACAGAAATGGGACGTGATTCATTTCAACTGGGGTTTGTGGGATCTTTGCTACCGGAATCCCAAGGTGAAAAATCAAGGAAACCGCGACAAGGTCGGCGGCAGGCTTTCCGTCACGCCCGAAAACTATGAGCGGAACCTGGAGAAGCTCGTCACGCGCCTGGAGGCCGCCGGCGCGAAACTCATCTGGGCGAACACCACCCTCGTGCCGGAAGGCGAGGACGGGCGTTTTGCCGGCGACGATGAGAAATACAACGCCGTTGCCGCGCGCGTGATGAAGAAACACGGCATCGTGACGGACGATTTGTTCACGCTCACAAAAGGGTTCGCCGGCAAATTTTCCAAGAAGGCCGGCGACGTGCATTACACGGCTGAAGGCTACGAACAGATCGCCGTCCAGGTGAGCGCCGCAATTGAAAAGGCTTTGCCCGGGAAGGCCGCAGAAACCAATTAAACCATGCGTTTACAAGTCCTCCTTCTCCTCTCATCGGCCGTCATTGCGGCCTCGTCGTTTGCCAGACAGCCCAACGTCGTCCTCATCCTAGCCGACGACCTCGGCTGCGGCGATGTCGGCTGCTACGGCGCGACGAAGCTCAGGACGCCGAACATCGACCGGCTTGCCGCCGAGGGCACGCGCTTCAGCAACGCCTACACGCCCGGTTCGGTCTGTTCTCCGACGCGCTACGGCCTGCTCGCGGGCCGCTATGTCTGGCGCAACCCGAGGCACCATTCCACGGGCGTGCATGCGCCGGGCGGGGTGCTGCTCTTCGAGCGTGACCGGCTCACGCTGGCGGGGCTTTTCCAGAAAAGCGGTTACTCGACCACCGCCCTCGGCAAGTGGCACCTCGGTTTCGGCGAGGGCGACAATCCGGCAGCCCGCTACGACTGGAGCCGGGAAGAGATCAAGCCCGGGCCGCTTGAAGTAGGCTTCGACTACTTTTACGGCATGGCGGCGAACGTCGGAAACCAGCCGCGCATCTACATCGAGAACCGCCGTTTCGTC
>JBAYGL010000570.1:0-3015 GCA_041666725.1 Limisphaerales bacterium | reverse complement strand
GCGAGGTTGAAGGCCAGGCCGCCCAGCCAGCCTAGGCGAAACGCAACCTTCGCCGGCTGTCCGCCCGCGCTGAAGAGCAGCAGCCCCGGCGCGACCCAGGCCAGCCCGGCGATGCCCGGCTTCGGAAACGCCGCCGCCATCAGCAGCCCCGCAGCCACCGCAAACACCGGACGCAGGCGGGATTCGTGTCGTTGGAAAAACTCGTTCAACCCGGCCAGCATCGCCGGAGCAGGCGATGCGAGGCAAGTGCGCGCAGCGGTGGCGGCGGAAGCCGCCGCGCTCAACTCCCGCTTGCGCCGGCCCCGGCCTTCTCCTACAACCACCGCCATGCCGACGACCGCCACACGCGCCGGAGCGCGTCACCAAACCGCTTTTGACCTGAACCGCTGGCTCGACGCCCGCAGCGCCGACGTGAACGACGCGCTCGACCACTTCCTCCCGCCCGAGAAGACCAGGCCCTCCACCATCCACAAGGCGATGCGCTACTCGATCTTCGCCGGCGGCAAGCGCATGCGCCCCGCGCTCACGCTCGCCGCATCCGAGGCCTGCGGGGGCCGCGAGGTGGACGCCCTGCCGCTCGCCTGCGCCGTCGAATGCATCCACACCTACTCGCTCATCCACGACGACCTGCCCGCGATGGACAACGACGATTTCCGCCGGGGCAAGCCGACGAACCACAAGGTCTTCGGCGAGGGCATCGCCGTGCTCGCGGGCGACGCGCTGCTCACGCAGGCCTTTGAAATCACCGCGCTGGCCAGGGGCTGGCGACGCTATTCCCACCGCGACCTCGTGCTGGAAGTTGCCCAGGCCAGCGGATCGCTGCAGCTCATCGCCGGACAGGTCGCCGATCTGGAAGGCGAGGGCCGGAAGCTGGGCGTCGCGGAACTCCGCTACATCCACGAGCGCAAGACCAGCGCCCTGCTCTGCTGCGCCGTGCGCCTCGGCGGCATGAGCGCGAACTGCACGCCCGCCCAGCTCCAGACGCTCACGGACTTCGGCTACAATGTCGGCCTCGCCTTCCAGGTGATTGACGACATCCTCGACGTGACGCAGACCAGCGAGCAGCTGGGCAAGACGGCGGGCAAGGACATCACCGCGCAGAAGGCGACGTATCCGAGCATCGTGGGCTTGGAGAAGAGCCGGAAGATCGCTCAGCAGCTCACCGCCAAGGCCTTCGCCGCCCTGAAGCCCTTCAAGGGCCGCGCCACCGCGCTGGAAGCCCTCGCGCACTACCTGCTGACGCGGGACAAGTAGGCGATCAGGATGTTATCGCACGGACCGGATGCCCTGCCATTGCAGGAGCGCATCCTCCACGGGCCGGAGCTGCTCGGGAGTCAACGTGCCGAGTCGGCGGAGGAAATACTTGGGCGGCAGCGCTTGAATGCCTTGCACCAGAAATGCGCCTTCGGAAAGAAAGCGCACCGGCACGGACACCTCGAACTGTGACCCGCGCGTGGCCGTCGTATGCGGGATGATACCGATCAGGGCACGGTCGGCGTCACCGTAGGGGACGCTGATGACCAACGCCGGACGCACCTTCTGCGTGACGCCAAAGTCCACCTGCCAGACCTCGCCGCGCTCAGGCACGACGGGCGTCCTCCTCTTCGTCGAGCGCGCGGAACGACGACGCAGCCAGAGTGGCGTAATCTTCGTCAGTCAAGTCCCCGGACATGGGCACCTGCTCGACGATGGCACGCCGCAGCTCACGACGCTCCGGCTCAGTGAGCCGCGCGAACTCGCCGAGAATCTGAGCTACGGCCTGCGTCATAACGTCAGGATACGAATCAAGCCGAACGGGGCAAGCGCATAGATCGGAGAGACGCGCATCGTGCGGTGCCAGAATCCCAACGGGATTCCGCACCAAAGCCCCGGATTGCCGGGCGGAGCTGTCTTTTCAAAACTGCAACGCGACTTCACTGCCGTGGACTCGTAGGAGGCCAGGGTTGAGAATTCTCCCCGAGAGGCTATCACGGGCAGCAAGCAATGCATCCGGCCAAGTTGCGACCGTTGGCCGGGGACGCGGCGGCAGCCGGCTTATTTCACCCGCACCAGCTCATACTGGCGGGGCTGGGGCTGGGCGGCCTGGTAGATGCGCTCGTCGAAACCGGCGACATCGGAGTTGAGCTTGGCGACGCCGCTCTTGAAGTCGTTGGCGAGCCACTTGTCGAAGTCAGCCTGCTTCGCTTCGAGCGAGGGATCCTTCTTCGAGGCGAGCTGGGCGAGCTGGCTGCGCCTGCCCTTGAGCTGGCCCCAGAGATTGCGGAGCGGGCGCGTGGCGAGGTCGTTCTTCTCCTTGTTGAGCAGCGCAACCTTGAGCGCCTGCTGGTATTGCGGCGTCTTTTCGTTTTCCTGCAGTTCCACCTTGAAGCCCAGCACGGCATCGGTCCATGTGCCGACGGACTGGCCGTCAATCTTCAGCTCGTATTTGCCCGGCTTGAGGCCGCGCGCGGCAAACGATTCGTTGCTGATGCGGTGCCCGGCGGAGGTAAGCTTGTAGCCCAGCGCGGCATCCGGCGGAAGCACCCACGGGAGGGCGTTGCCGGTGAAGGTGAAGGCGATGCGGTCGTCCGTGGCGGAGAAGTCCGCGATCTTGCCGTTCCCGGCGGTGGCGGCCAGCTTCCCGGCCTTCTCGGCGATGACGATGCTGGACACGGGCGACTTCGGGCAGATGTCGTTGATGACTGCGGCCGCCATGACGACCTGGCCGGGCGCGTCGGGGTGGATGGCGTCCTTGATGAGGGTGAAGTTCGCGTCCTTCTTGCGCTCCTGCAGGGTGAGGTTGTTGAGCGGGGAGAACATGTCCACGAAGCCGAGGCCGCGGACCTGGGACTGCTCGCTCAACCACGCGCCGTAAAGCGCGAGCACGCCGTTGTAGTAGGTGTCGCGCGGCTCGGCGGCCTTGCCACGGAGGCGCGCGGCGCGGGCGTCGTGCATGGTGGGCGTCATCGGGATGGCCGTCGCGCCGGACCCAGCGAGCTTGTCCAGGAGCGTGGTCATGTCCTTCTGGTAGATGTC
>JBAYGL010000569.1:0-3021 GCA_041666725.1 Limisphaerales bacterium | reverse complement strand
GAGCTCATCGAAAAGGTGCGCTCCGAGATCAGTGCCGCCGGCGGCAAAGTTGAAACCGTCCAGAAAATGGACAAGCGTCCGTTCGCGCGCGTCGCTGACAAGAAGCACTCCTCCGGCTTCTATCTGAACGTCATTTTCGAGGCCGCGCCCGCCGCCATCGCACCAATGCGCGCCAAGTTCGCCCTGAGCGGCGACGTCTTCCGCGTCTCGTTCACGCTCGCGGCAGCGCCGGTCCCCGAGAAGAAATAACCTCCACCGCCGCCGCGACCATGGCCAACTTCAACAAAGTCATCCTCGCCGGGAATCTGACGCGCGACCCGGAGTTGCGCTACACCCCGAAGGGAACGGCCATTGCGAAGTTCGGACTCGCCATCAACCGCAACTGGACCGGCGAAGACGGACAGAAGCGCGAGGAAGTGACCTTTGTGGACGTTGACTGCTTCGGCAAGCAGGCCGAGGTCATCAGCCAGTATCTCCGCAAGGGCCGCCCGGTCCTTGTCGAGGGCCGCCTCAAGCTCGACCAGTGGGACGACAAGCAGACCGGCCAGAAGCGCAGCCGCCTCGGTGTCGTCCTCGAATCATTCTCCTTCTTGGACAGCGGCAACCGCGAAGGTGGCGCTCCGCCTGCCGCTTCATCCGCGCCCGTCGCCCGTCCCGCCCGCCCCGCAGCCAGCGCTCCGCCTGCCGACTCCGGTGCCGATGAGCCGCCCCAGGGCGACGACGTTCCCTTCTGAACTCGCTCACGCGAAACTCCAAACTCCGAACCCAAAACTAATTTTCCTATGCCAAAAGTTGAAGTCATCCTCACGCACCCCATCATCGGCCTCGGCGCTGAATCTGACCAGGTCAGGGTCACCGCCGGCTATGCCCGCAATTTCCTGCTGCCGCAGGGCCTGGCGATTCCCCTCACGCAGAGCAACAAGAAGCGCCTGGAGTCCTTGCAGAAGCGCCGTGCCGAGCGCGAGGCGACCGAGCTGAACGCGATGACCGAGCTGGCCAAGAGCCTTGGCAAGATGACGCTCACCATCGCCGTGAAGACCGGCGACGACGGCAAGATGTTCGGCAGCGTCACCAACGGCACCATCGCCGACGAACTGAAGAAGCAGTTCGATGTCGCGCTCGACAAGCGCAAGATTCACATCGAGAAGCCCATCAAGGGCGTCGGTGATCACGAGGTCGAGATGCGCCTCCACCACGGCGTTCACACCACGCTCAAAGTCGTCATCAAGAGCAGCAACCCGCTGCCCACGCCCGAAGTCGCCCCCGCCCCCGCCGCTCCCGTGACGGAGAAACGCGGCAAAGGCCGCCCGGTTGAGGCCGCTGCGCCTGCCGCCGAGGCCAAGCCGGAGCGCAAGTCCCGCGCCGCCAAGGCCTGAAAAAGTCCGGTCCGGTTTCAAAATCTCCAGCAAAGGCAGGCCTCGCGCCTGCCTTTTGCTTTCCGGTGGCTGTCTGCCTCCCCAAGTGAACCGCAGACGGCTGGAGTGATGGAACCTCGACACCTCGGTGGTGACTCTGTCACCTTCGACGTCCGAACGACGCGCCATGCAACCCACCGTCATCGAACGCCTTCTTGCATTCAAGCTGTTCCGGTGGCTTTACCTGCTTCGGAAAGTTTTTCTGACCCGGGCTTCGCGTCGTTACTGGTCCCAATACGGCGAGGACATAGTCCTGGACCGCGTGCTCAACCTTGGAAAACCCGGCTTCTACGTGGATGTCGGCTGCTACCACCCGGTCAAGAACAACAACACCTTCAAGCTCTACCGCCGCGGCTGGCGGGGCATCAACCTGGACATTGACGAGTTGAAAATCGCGGCGTTCCACATGCGGAGACCGCGCGATTTGAGCATTGCCTGCTGCGTCTCCGACCAGCCGGGGGACATCCGCGTCTTCACCCCCGGCCCCTGGTCGCTGACGCAGACGGCGGACGCGGCGACGGCGGAAAAGATGCGTGCGCGGGGCGTTCGGCTGGTGGAACGCACCGTGGCGGCCCGTCCGCTGACTGGCATTTTGGATGGATCTGAATTTCGCGGCCGGCTGATTGACGTGTTGAGCATTGACGTGGAGGGGCATGAACTGGCGGTGCTGCGGTCACTTGAGTTCGATCGCTACCAACCCCGGGTGGTCATCATCGAGTCGCACCACCGATCACTGGAGGAGCTGATGTGTTCAGAGGAATTCAAGTTTCTCGTCGCTCGCGGCTACACGTTGTTCAATTGGACCGGGCCGTCGGTGTTGTTTTTGCGGAAAACGCCGGTCAAGGAAGGTGGATAGCGCGGGCGCGGGCGCGTTGTGCTCGAAGCACCCATGTCGCGGTGGTGAGCGGGGTGGCTTGAACCCTTGGGTTGATTTCTGCCATCCTCCCCCGCCATGAAAGTCAAAAAACTGCTCCACACCCGCTACCGCGTGAACGACATCGAACGCACCGTGAAATTCTACCGGGAGATTCTTGGCCTCGATGAGGTGCGCCGTCACAAGTCGCCGCGCGGCTCGGAGCTGGTGTTTCTGAAGGCTCCTGAGAGCGAGGAGACGGTGGAGGTTTGCTATTTCCCGTCCAGCGGCCCGGTGCAGGTGCAGGCGGATCTGACTCATCTGGCCTTCTCGGTGGACAGCCTGGAGGAGTTTGGCAGGCATCTCGCGGCGCATGGTTTGAAGTATTCCGACGGCCCCACGATGAAGGAGAACGGCGGCGGTTTCGCGTTCATCGACGCCCCGGAGGGCTACGAGGTCGAGCTGATCCAGATGGCGGGGGCGGGTGGCCGCTGAACGTCGCGTCGATGAGGCCGGTGGAAACTTCGCGGAAGATTTATAGCGTGTGCCGGGGGCGTTCGCTTGGTATGGTCTTCGAAATCAGATGAGCCGACCGACGCGCATCTCCTACGGTTTCATGGCCGTGCTGCTGCTGCTGGTGGCGATGCTGGGGCTGGCCACGCCGCTGCTCACGGTCCTGTTCTCCATCTTCGCGCTGAACGTCTTCAGCTTCAAAGGCCGGAGCAAATCGCTGTCGGTCGCATTGTTCCTCAT
>JBAYGL010000568.1:0-3030 GCA_041666725.1 Limisphaerales bacterium | reverse complement strand
CGCGTGCTTGCTGTCACGGCCAGCAAGCTCGTTTGCAACCAGAAGCGCGAAGCTAGATTTTCCAGAACCGTAGTCACCGGTCACACGCCATGCCCTGCGCCCCGACTTGGGCCGAAGCCCATCGGCGATTCGGTCGCAACATTCCTGGATGAAATCAGTTCTGACGTAGCCAGAAAGCGCGGTCGGGTCGCGAAAATCGCGCTCAAGATGCGCCGAACGCAAGAAACGGCTCTTGATGCTAAAAACGTCTACGATGCGTTTTTCACCCATGTTCTCCCCTCCTGTTGATAAACGTCGTCCAGCAACTCGATGCTTGCTCGTGGCCCTTTTCGCCGCACCTGCTGGAGATTGGCGGATTCAGCATACTCAAAAAAGCGCTTGGTTTGTTGCGCCAAGTTCTCGACTCGCGCTCGAACGTCATCCTCCGGCAGCTTGAAGATTTGTCCGGGGCTGCCGTGACCGTGGGCGATTTCGCGGAAGCTCAACGTGCCTTCCTCCGTCTGACGTTTGTTCCAAAAATCATTCAGAGCGTAGATGAAAAGTTCGGGCGTGATGTCCGGCTTTTCCTCGCGGCGAAACGCATAGACGGACTCGGCGCGTCCTTGATTTTTATCCGCAGGGCGCTCACCGACTCTGGTGATTAGCTCAAGTTCAACAAGAGGGCAGTCGAGATTATCTTCCTGCACATCGCCCTTTCGACCGCGAGTGGGGGAGTAGGTGTGCAAAAAAGTGTCCCAATGCTGTTCAATCGTGACGAGTGAAAGGCCCTCATCGTGCCGAAGCGCTTCCTTGTGCAACGCACGGGCCACCACGCTGGGCACCAGTTCAGGCTCTTGGTAGCGGTTCAGCAAAAAATCCCACGCGAGCAGCGGATTCTTGGCTTCGGTGGAGAGATTCCAATGGAGCAACCAGAGCGTTCGGATGTCCTCCAAATAGGGGTCGAGTCCGCGCTCCCCAAGCAAAGCCCGTCCAAGGTCGCTAACCGTATGGTTGGACCCTCGGTTCTCCGTCGTCACCACGCCCGCGACTTGTGCCCAAAACCGGATGGAGCGGACCATGTTTTTGCCCACACCCAAGTCAACCATCGCCTGTGCGTCGTCAGTGAAGAGCTTGGCGTTGCGTTCCAGGCCGCGCATTGCCTTTGGCAGCCATGTGTAACGGCACGCGAAGGACTCGTGCCCTGAAATTCGGTATGGCGGTTCTGCGGTCATACGTCCTACGGAAACATTCGTGGAGGATGTTTGCCGAGAGGAAGCCTGTCGAGTGCGGATTCGGATGCGTGTGCGTCGGTTCACCATTGTCGTCGGGCCGTGCCCAAAAAATACAACCATCACGGGCACGAATACCATGGTGGGTGGGACAAATATTGTCCTGGCTTGCTTCGAATTGAGCCGTGCGAGCAAGTCGCAGGGGGGCAGCCGGAGCACACTCCTGAGCACTTCAGACAACAGTCACCCCGTGTGGTGAAGCGCGGTCACGGAGGCGAAAGCACCTCAAAAGATACGCCTTTCGTGTTGCGGATGAATCAACCTGCGGGGCGGGAATTCCCAACACGCGAGTCTACTGTTGGGAATGTCGAGGCACGGCAGGCGCTCCCAGCGCTGCCCGCATTTGGGCTTGTAGGCCAAGGCCTTCAAGCCGAATGTCGAGGCACTAAACGTGTGCGTAAGACGTGGATTTTCCGTTGTGCAATACCCAACAGTGCTATCCCGCTGGGAGAGGGAGGCGGCTCGACCGGTCCTCGACCATCTGAACGGCTCGGCGTCACGACGCGTGGGCGGCGATTCTCCCTCTCCTTGCGGGAGAGGGCCGGGGTGAGGGAGAGCGGCCCCGCTTGCTCGACGAGGCTGCGATCAACCACCGTGTGCTCACCCATGCTGTTGCTCGGCCTCCTGCTCACTGTTGTCACCCTCCCCGCCGCCGACACCAACGCCATCGTCAACGCCTGGCTCAACTCGCAGACAAACCTCATCACATGGCAGGCCGACTTCACGCAGACGCGCGCCTTGAGCACGCTCACGCAACCGCTCACCGCGCACGGACGCGTATGGTTTGCCGAGCCGCGCCGCTTCCGCTGGGAGCTGGGCGATCCGCCGCAGACCATTGCCGTGCGCCAGCCCAAGGAAGTGGTCATCCTCTATCCGCGCCTCAAGCGGGCCGAGCGTTACCCGTTGAACGCCGCCGCCGGGGGACCATGGAAGGACGCCATGGCACTGCTCGACGCCGGTTTCCCGCGCAGCCGCGCGGAGCTCGACGCGACCTTCTCCATCGCCGGGCTCACGGAGACGAACGGCCTGCACACGCTCGCGCTTCAGCCCAAATCCGCCTCCGCGCGCAAGCTGATGCCGGAAATCCAGCTCACCTTCAGCCTGCGGGACAACGTGCTCCGCGCCACGCAACTTCGCTTCACCGACGGCTCCCTGCTGCGCAACGACTTCACCAATGTCGTGATGAACCCAAAGCTCGACGACGCGCTCTTTCAGCCCGTCATCGGCGCGGATTATCAGGTGAGCCAGCCAGCGGCGAAGGGAGGGAAGAAGTGAACCTGGAAAACGGAATCAACGCAAAGGCGCAAGGGCGCAAAGCCGCCGAGATGAAGGAGCGCGGCGTTCACGCCGCTTCGACGTCCGTATGTCCGCAGGCCAATCGTTTTCCAAAACCCACTCGAACGCTGAAGCGGCGTAAACGCCGCGCTCCACCCGATTCGCCTTCGGAAGCTTTCATCCGTTTTCTTTGCGCCTCCGCGTCTTTGCGTCTTTGCGTCAAATCTCAGCCGTCAGCATCAAAGTGAACGACCCTGACACACTCGCGCAGGCGCTGGCCTTCCTGCCGCACGGGCCGGAGTTCCGCTTCGTGGACCGGCTCACTGTGCTGGAGCCGGGCGTGCGCGGCGAAGGCGAATACACCGTGCGCGGCGACGAGCCGTTCCTGCGCGGCCACTTCCCCGGCGACCCGATGATGCCCGGTGTGCTGCTCGTGGAAGCCGCCGCCCAGCTCGCCGGCATCGTCGCGCAGAGCGACCCGAACCAT
>JBAYGL010000567.1:0-3041 GCA_041666725.1 Limisphaerales bacterium | reverse complement strand
TGGCGGCTGCAACAGCGCGGCTGCCAGATCGGGTTCAGCCCGTCGGGCTTCGTCTGGCACTACCGCCGGGCGACCGTGCAGGCCTATCTGAAACAGCAGCGCGGCTACGGCGAGGCCGAGGCGATGCTCGTGCGCAAGCACCCGGAATACTTCAACGACATCGGCAGCAGCATCTGGCGCGGGCGCATCTACACGGCGGCGAAGATCGGCGTCGTGACGCGCTCGCCCATCATCTACCACGGTGTTTTTGCGAGCGCGTTTTTCCAGTCCATCTACGCATCGCCGCCCTCGATGTTCCTCATGCTCATGACGAGCCTGGAGTGGCACGTGCTGGTCACGCTGCCGTTGATGACGCTCGGCGTGGCCGGCGCGGGCGTGAAGTTCCCGCTGCTCCTGCCGCTGGGCATCGCTAGCCTCCTGGCCTCGTTCAGCCTGTGCATCATCGCCGGCAAGCAGGCGGAGATTCCCCGGGCCAAGCGCACCTTCTGGTCGCGTCCGCTGGTGGCGTGGCTCTTCCTCGTCCAGCCAATCGTCCGCGGCTGGGCGCGCTACTCCGAGCGGCTCATGCTGGAGCAGACGCCTCTCTCCGCCCACGAGACGCTCGACACGCTCAATCTCAAGCGCAGCCGCGACCGTTTCGAAGTAGCCGGCTACTGGGCCGATCATCCCGTGGACCGGATGGAATTCCTCGGCGCGATCCTCCGCGAGCTCGACAAACAGGGCTGGCAGAACAAGACCGACAACGGCTGGAGCGAGTTTGACGTGGAAATCTACGGCAGCCGATGGAGCCATCTGCAACTGATCACCGCCACCGAACATCATCAGGGCGGCAAGCAGCTCATCCGCTGCCGCATGACAACGGGCTGGAGCCTGCTGGGCCGGATGACGTTCTGGGCGTCCGTGGGCCTGGTGCTCATGATTTCCGCGACCGTCGGGGTCATGTTCCCGTGGCTGCATCTCACCTGGCTGCTGCCGCTCTGGCTGGGCTGGGTGCTGCAGACGCAGCAGCACGCCTTCCGTCGCATTCTCACCGTGCTGCTCGACGAGGTCGCGGCGAAGTTCCAGCTCGTGAAGGTGGAGAAGAAGCCTTAGCGGACGGCTCCGGGCTCAGGCGAGCAATTCCCGGACGACATTTCCATGCACATCGGTCAGGCGCTGGTCGCGCCCGCCGTGACGGAAGGTGAGGCGCTCGTGGTTGATGCCGAGCTGGTGCAGCAGCGTGGCGTGGATGTCTTGGATGTTCACCGGATCACTGACCACGGCGTTGCCGAATTCATCGGTTTCGCCGAACGCCATGCCGCCGCGGAAGCCGCCGCCGGCCATGAAGATGGAGTAGCCGTTGACGTGATGGTCGCGCCCGGCGGTGGCGTGGACTTTCGGCGTGTGCGGCGTGCGGCCCATTTCGCCGGCCCAGAGCACGATCGTTTCCTCAAGCAGGCCGCGCTGGTGCAGGTCCACGATGAGCGCGGCGACGGAGCGGTCGGTGATGCGGGCGTTCTTCTCGTGATTCTGCTTGAGCAAACCGTGCTGGTCCCACGGCGAGTTGTTGCCGTCGAAGCTCGGGCAGGTGATCTCGACGAAGCGCACGCCCGCCTCGACAAGCCGCCGCGCACGCAGGGCCTGCGTGGCGTAGTAGCGCTGGTGCTCATCGGCTGAATCCACGCCATAGAGGTGGCGCAAGAATTCCGGCTCGCGACCTATGTCGGCGATCTCGGGCACGGTGCTCTGCATGCGGAAGGCGGTCTCATAATTTGCGATGGCGGCCTCGATGGCGGCGGGAGCCGAAGTCTGCGTGGCAAACGCGGCGTCCTGCCCGGCGAGCAGCTCCAGCTTGCGCCGCTGGACGGCGGCGGGGTCGGCAGGCGTCACGTTGTCCACCGGCACGCCCCTGGCGCGGACCATCGTGGCCTGATGGCTTGCGGGCAGGAACGAGCTGCCGAAGTTTTCCAGGCCGCCGTTGGGCACCCAGTCGTTGTTGAGCACGACGTAGCCGGGCAGGTTGCGGTTCTCCGTGCCAAGCCCATATGAAACCCACGCGCCGAGGCTGGGCGCCTGGCCGAGGATGCGCCCGGTGTGGAGCAGGAGATTCTGCTGACCGTGCAGCGGAAGCTCGCCGACCATCGAACGCACGACGCAGAGGCGGTCCGCGACCTGCGCGAGATGCGGAAAAAGTTCACTGACCCAGAGGCCGCTCTGGCCGCGCGGCTTGAACTCCCACGGGCTGCCGAACCACACGCGGCCGGCCGTGGCCTGCGCGCGCTTCGACACAGCGGCGTCGCCAATGGGCTTGCCCTCTTGCTGCTTGAGCATCGGCTTTGGATCAAAGGTGTCCACATGGCTGGGGCCGCCGTCCATGAAGCAGAAAATGACGTTCTTCGCGCGCGGTCGCCGATGAGGCAGCGACGCCGCGTTGGCGGTGAACAGCGCCTGAAACGCCAGCCAGCCGAAGCCGGCGGACGCCTGCCGGAGGAAGCCGCGCCGCGAGGACGCGGGCAGCACGCGGCCCGGACACTCGCCGGCGAATTGGGGATGACCTTGCATAAATGGCGGGCGTGGTCAGCGACAGTAGATGAATTCCTTCGTGTTGAACAGCGCGTGGGCGAGCTGCGCCCACGCGGCCTCGTCCTGCATCAGTGGAACGCTTGAAGGCGCGGCGAAGTCATGCAGCGCCGCGGTCCAGCGCCGCACTTCCGCGGGCTGCGGCTCCCGGCCCAGCGCCTGCACGAACATCCCGGCGAGGCGTTCGGATTCGGAGGTGTGACCGGCCTTTGCCAGCCGCGCGGCCCAGTGCCTCGCCATCGCCTGCACGAACGGGTCGTTGAGCATGAGCAGCGCCTGCGTGGGCACGTTCGACACGTCGCGCCGGCCGGTCGGGAGCTTCAAATCCGGCAGGTTGAACGTGGTGAGAAACTTCGGCGGCTCCATGATGGACATCCGCAAGTAAAGCGAGCGCCGCCCGAAGCCGTCGAGCGGGCCGGAGAAGAGCCGCTTCGCGCCGTCCTCCGCCGCGCGCGGCGGGTCAATCGGCCGGCCATGCAACG
>JBAYGL010000566.1:0-3058 GCA_041666725.1 Limisphaerales bacterium | reverse complement strand
TCACCTCCGCCGGCGCGGCGATGTCCAGCACATGATCCGCGCCGGAACGCTCCCAGCGGGTGATCTTGCCCACGCCGTCCACGTGGCCGGTGACGAAGTGGCCGCCGAGCCGGCCGCCCACGGCGAGCGACCGCTCCAGATTCACGAGCGAGCCGGCCGCCACGGACTGAAGATTCGTCCGATCCCACGTCTCGCGCAGCAGATCGAAACGCACCAGCTTGTCGCGCCCGCGCACGGTCTGCTTCACCGCCGTCAGGCAGCAACCGTTCACCGCCACGCTGTCACCCGGCTTCAAGCCGCGCCCGACCACGCGACAGCGCACGGTCAGTTGGATGCCCGCGTCCGTCGCCAGCACCTTCGCCACCGTCCCCGTTTCTTCCACAATGCCCGTGAACATAGTTTGGCTCCTGCTCTTTGCCCTTAATCCTGCCCCTTCCCCACCCTCGCCGACAGCAACAAATCCTCCCCCACGCGCCGCCAGTTCACGTCGCGCAGCTCGATCAAATCCGCCAGACGCCGCGCGCCCCCGCCCGCCACACCGCGCCGCGCATCCCGGCCGCCGAGAATCTTCGGCGCGTAGAAAAACGCCACGCGCTGCGCCAGGCCGGCCTCCAGAAACGCCGCGTTCACCTCGCCGCCGCCTTCCACCAGCAGGCTCGTCACGCCCTCGCCGCCGAGGCGCTTCAGCAGCCAGCGCAAATTGATGCGTCCGTCCTTGGCCGGAGCCACCAGCACATGCGCGCGCTTTCCCAATGCCTTCGTCCGCCGTGCCGGAGCCGCGCGGCTGACCACCACCGTCGTCAATGCCGCAAACTCATCGCTCACCACTGCAGCATCCGGCGGGGTGCGGGCCAGGGCATCGAGCACGAAACGTCGCAGCGGCTTGCGCACCCGCCCGCCCGGCCCGCGCGGTGTGAGGCTTGGATTGTCCGCCAGCACGGTGTTGATGCCGACGAGCACCGCGTCCGCCGCAAAGCGCAGCTGCATCGCCACCTGCCGTGAGCGTTCGCCGGTGATCCACTTCGACTCGCCCGAAGCCGTCGCAATCTTTCCGTCCAAGGTCATCGCCGCCTTCACCGTCACGAACGGCGTGCGCTTCACGATCCAGTGGTTGAAGACTTCGTTCAGACGCGCGGCCTCCTCCGCCAGCACTCCGGTTGACACCGTCACCCCGGCCTGCCGCAAAAGCTCGAATCCACGGCCTGCGTGCTCTGGGTTCGGATCCGTCGCCGCCACGACCACGCGGCGCATGCCTGCCGCGATGATGGCCTCCGTGCAAGGCGGCGTGCGCCCGTGCGTGCAGCACGGCTCCAGCGTCACGTAGAGCGTCGCCCCGCGCACCCGCTCTCCGCGCCGGGCCGCGTCCCGCAACGCCTCCACCTCCGCATGCGGCAACCCCGCGCGCCGATGCCAGCCTTCGCCGATGACCTTGCCGCCGCGCACCAGCACCGCGCCCACCATCGGATTGGGCGACGTGCGCCCCGTTCCGCGCCGCGCCAGTTGCAGCGCGCGGCGCATGAAGAACCCGTCGGTGGCGGCCTTGCTCACGGGGCGCAAGGCAAGCAGCCCGCCCGTCCGCCGTCGAGATTGAACAGCGCAGATGCGTGCGCCCCGAACTTCGTCTTCCGCCTGTGCGTTGTCGCTGCTATCTTGCGGTCGTGGATTTGACCGACTTCAAAGTGCGACGACCGCGACGCGATCAGGCGAGCCTGTTCGTGCTCGCGTTCATCTGCTCGGTCGTCGCCCACGTCGCCTTTCTGCTGGCGTGGGAATTTCGCGCACACCTGCCCCACCCGGCGTGGCTGGACTGGCTCAAGACCCAGTCAGCCAGGCTCAATCCCGCCGCGCTGTTGATGAAACTCGACGTGCCGAAGCCGATGCCGCCGGAATTGAAGAAGCTTCTCGCGACGCAGCCGCGTCCCGAAGACCCGCCGATGCCGCAGCTCACCTTCGTGGATGTGGACCCCGCCCAGGCCAGCGAGCCGCCGAAGGACGCGAAGTTTTACTCGGCCGTGAGCACCCGTGCCGCAAACCCGGACGCCCAGATCCAGTCAAACGTCCCGAAGATTGACGGCAAGCAGCAGCAGTTCGCCAAGGTGACGGAAGTCGCCAGGCCCCTGCCGCCCGCCGCACCGCCGCCCACGCCAAAGCCCAAGGCACCCGCTCCCCCTCCCGAGACCAAGACCTCGCCGGAACTCCGGCCACCATCTCCGCAGCCCACACCAAAGGCCGAGTCTCCGAAGCAGGCCACGCCTCAGCCCTTGCAGCCCGCGCCCCCCCCCGCTCCCAAGCCGGCGGGCGAGACGCCGCCGCAGCAGCCAAAGCCCAAGCCCCCTGCCCCGCCCGCCACGCAGATCGCGAAGGCTGCAACCGCCCCGACCGCCGTCGTCGTGCCGGCGTTGAACCCCAGCACCTCCAAGCCCACGCCGCCGCCCGAGCCGGGCGACTCGAACACGAAGATTTCGCGGCCGCTCACCATCAAGGAAGCCCTCGCGCGACGGGCCGAGAGCGGCCTCGTTGGCGAGAAGATGAAGCAGGACGGCGGCGTAAAAAATCTGGGCGTCAGCGCGCTGGACGTCCGCGGGATGTCTTTCGGCGCTTACGACTCCGCCATCATTCAAGCCATCCAGCAACGCTGGTATAGCCTGCTGGAGTCGCGCCCCACTCCGCGCGGCAAGGTGGTGGTCGAGTTCCGAATGCACTACGACGGACGCGTGACCGACGTGAAGGTCAACGACGCGGACGTGGGCGAACTGTATTCGCTCTTCTGCCAGAAGGCGGTCCAGGACCCCGCGCCCTATCCGCGCTGGCCAAGCGACATGCGCCGCCAGATGCAGGCGGACTACCGCGACGTGCGGTTTTCATTTTTTTACAACTGAGGGGATTGAAAGTTTGAACAAACCGTCCGCCCCCGCCCCTCTTCAACTTCCAACCCCCAACTAATCCCACTTGCTCCGCTCGCGCGGACAGGCATCAATTCCGTCCGACAAATGGAAAACGCCATCTATCTCGTGCTGACCCTGACCTCGGTCATCAGCCTGACCTTCATCATCGAGCG
>JBAYGL010000565.1:0-3065 GCA_041666725.1 Limisphaerales bacterium | reverse complement strand
GACCACGGAGCATGCGCCGCGCGTGCGCTTCCAGCTCGCCCTCACGCTCGGCGACGTCCACAGCCTGGCCCGGCCCCGGGCGCTGGCTGATTTGATCCGCCACGATGCGGACAGCCGCTGGATGCGTGCCGCCGTCCTGAGTTCCCTGACAGATGGGGCGGGGGATGTGTTCGCCATGCTTGTGCGGGACGTGCGCTTTCGGGGGCAGCCCGGCAGCAGCGAGTTTCTCAGCCAGCTCGCCGAGATGATCGGCGCGCGCAACAACTACGCCGACGCGAAGCCGGTGCTCGAATTTGTCGCCAGGCCCGATCCCAGCGCGCCCATCGCCCTGTGGGTCCGTGCGCTCGGCACCGGGGCTGCGCGCGCCGGGACCACGCTGGCCGGACTGGACAAACTCGGGCATCTCAAGGCGGTTTTCGCCGGTGCCGCCCAGGCGGTGGAGGACGAAAAGGCCGCGGAGCCTGTCCGCGTGCAGGCCGTGCAATTGCTCACGCTCACCACCTTTGCCCAGTCGGGCGCGAAGCTCATCCGTCTGCTGGATTCACCGTCGGAGCCGCTTCAGGTCGCGGCCATCGGCTCCCTCGCCCGCTTCCCCTCGCCGGAAGTCGGCGGCGCGCTCGTCCAGCGCTGGAGCCGGTTCTCACCCCGCGTCCGCACGGATGCCCTTGCCGCCCTGACCACGCGGCCGGAGCGTGCGCTCGCCCTGTTGAATGCCGTCGAAGCTGGCACCGTGAAGCCGGCGGAGATCCCGGCGGCTTCGGTGAAGGCGCTTCAGTCCAGCCGGGACAAGGCCGTGGCCGCCCTGGCCACAAAGATTTTTCCACCACCGCCGAAGCCTGCGGATGCGCTCAAGAGTTTCCAGCCCGCCCTGGACTTGCGTGGAGACGCGGCGCGTGGCAGGGCGATTTACACCGAGCGATGCATCTCCTGCCATCGTGCGGGCAAGGACGGTTTCGCGCTCGGACCTGATTTCGTCACGGTGAAGACCGCCGGCAAGGAGAAGCTGCTGGGCAGCATCATTGATCCGAACGCCGAGGTCGCGCCGCAGTTCATCGCCTTCCAGGTGGACACCAAGGATGACGAGAGTTACACCGCCATCATTGGCAACGAGACGCCGGGCGCCGTGACGCTGCGCATGGCCAACGGCCAGGAAGTCACGATTCAGCGTCCCAAGGTCAAGGGCATGAAAAGTTCGGGCCAGTCGCTCATGCCGGAAGGACTTGTCGCCGGTTTGACCCCGCAGGCGGTGGCGGATCTGCTGGAGTTCATCGTCACGGCGGATGCGCCGAAGTGAAGGCGGTAATCAGTGTTCAGTATTCAGTAATCAGTTTGGGCGGTCTGCTCCTCACTGGTTACTGAATACTGATTACTGAACACTGTCGGTCGTTCCCAACTTGCGCCAAAGGCCACGACGGACTCACCCTTCCGCCATGATTGTCTACGACCACCCCACGTTTCAGATGGCCTGCCGCCAGTTCGACCTGGTGGCCGACCGGCTGGACATCCCGGACAATGACCGCGCCCGCCTCAAGTATCCCAAGCGTGCGCTCACCGTCGCCGTTCCCGTCCGGCGCGATGACGGCAGGGTTGAGGTTTTCGCCGGCTATCGCGTGCAGCATCACCTCACGCTCGGGCCGACCAAGGGCGGCATCCGTTATCATCCGGATGTGACCGTCGGCGAGGTCGCGGCGCTGGCGATGTGGATGAGCTGGAAATGCGCGCTGATGAACCTGCCCTACGGCGGGGCCAAGGGCGGTGTCGCCTGTGACCCGTCCCAGATGTCCATCGGTGAACTGGAGCGGCTCACGCGCCGCTACACGCAGGAACTCATTCCCTTCATCGGCCCGCAGGTGGACATTCCCGCGCCCGATCTTGGCACCAATGAACAGGTCATGGCGTGGATGATGGACACCTATTCCGTCCACGCGGGCCACGCAACTCCAGCCGTCGTCACGGGCAAGCCCGTGGCCATCGGCGGCTCTCTCGGGCGACGCGAGGCAACCGGCCGTGGCGTCAGCTATCTCGCCAACCGTGCGATGGACACCATCGGCCTCAACGCAAACGAGACCACGGCGGCGGTGCAGGGCTTCGGCAACGTCGGCTCTGTCACCGCCTTCTCACTGGCGCGCTATGGTGTGAAAATCATCGCCATCAGCGACGCCTCCGGAGGCACGTTCAATGCGCGCGGCCTGGACCTGGGCAAGTTGCAGGAGCACGTTGCGCGCACGAGGTCCGTCGCTGGTTTTCCCGGAGGCGAGGGCATCACCAACGAGCAGCTGCTCACGACGCGGTGCGATATCCTTGTGCCGGCCGCGATGGAGCGGCAGATCACCGCCGCCAACGTGAATCAGATCCAGTGCCGCATCCTCGCAGAGGGTGCGAACGGCCCGACCACTCCCGACGCTGACATTGTCCTGGACCAGCGTCCGGACATCTTCGTCGTCCCCGACATCCTCTGCAACGCGGGCGGCGTGGTGGTGAGCTACTTCGAGTGGGTGCAGGACTTGCAGAGCTTCTTCTGGAGCGAGACGGAGATCACCGACAAGCTCTTCCGCCTGCTGGAGAACGCCTTCACGCAAACGCTCAACCTCAGCCGGAAACAGAACGTCTCCATGCGCATGGCCGCCCTTTCGCTGGGCATCAGCCGGGTGCGCGAGGCGAAGAAGCTGCGCGGGCTGTTTCCGTAAAACGAGGAGTGCCTCAAACCACGGAGCACGCTGAATACGCGGAAGTAAGAAACCTTGCAGGCAAGGGCTTCCTCCGGGCCGGCGAGGCGTGTGAAGGCAGGGTGGCAGTCTCCCTTTCCGTGTATTCCGCGTCTTCCGTGGTTGTCTCTACTTGGGCGGCTCGGGCTGCGGTGCGGGTGGTTCCGCCGGCTTTGCCTTCGTCGCCGCCAGTTCTTCCGGCAGGATAATGACGGCAATCCGGCGGTTCTTCGCGCGGCCTTCTGCGGTGGAGTTGTCCCCGACCGGGTGAAACTCGCCGTAGCCCAGCGCGCCGAGCTGGCGGGGATTCACGCCGGCCTGCTCGTGCAGGAAGCGCACGGCCGCCGTGGCCCGCGCGGT
>JBAYGL010000564.1:0-3078 GCA_041666725.1 Limisphaerales bacterium | reverse complement strand
GTGCGAGCGCCGCCGATGTGCAGGTAGCCGGTGGGACTCGGGGCGAAACGGACGCGGATGCTCATGGAATTTGGAGTGCGGGTTGAATTGTCATCGCTCAAATCGTGGATCAAGCATAGGACCGTGCATGTTTGAAGCGCAAGTGGCACCACCGGACCAGACGCGAAACGCGCGAATCGACCCAGGCCACGGGCATTTCGTTCCGACCTGTCTCGTCGCATTGCATGAAAATCAGTCTTGAATTGGAATTCGTTCTTGAATCACCCCTGCCCTTCCGGCGAAATGGCCGTGCGGATTTTCTCGTATGACGCTCGCGGACATTCTTCGGAAAGAGCAAATCGTCTCCGACCTCAAGGCCGGCAACCGCTGGGAGGCCATTGACGAACTGCTCGATCTCCTCGTCCAGTGCGGCAAAATCAAACCCGAAAACCGCGAGGCCATTGCCGCCGTCGTGCGCAAGCGTGAGAACTCCATGAGCACCGGCATCGGCTTTGGCATTGGCATCCCCCACGCCAGCACCGACCTCATTCCGGAGGTCATCGGCGCGTTCGGCCGCAGCACGAAGGGCATCAACTTCGATGCTCTGGACAACCAGCCGGTCAAACTCGTGATGCTGTTCCTCGTGCCGCAGGGCCAGTTCCAGAAGCATCTGCACACGCTGGCGAACATCGCCAAGATGCTTCACAACAAAGATTTTCGCGCCGCCCTCGAAGCCGCCCCCGACGCTGACGCCATGTTCAAGGCCGTGGCGGAGCAGGTGCCGAAGAAATAGTCCCGCCCACGCAGGAGGCGACGTGAGGAGTCTCTGACTGAAACCCCGAGAGTGATTAGTTGTTAGTCGGCCTCGTGCCATTGCACGCCTTCACTGATTACTAATCACTAATCACTTCGGGAAAAACCCGTGTCCATCCTCACCAAACCGTGGTTAATTCCCCCGTGACTGTGACCGACTCTCTTTCTCCGCAGACAACCATGGCCGGCGTGCTCGCCGCCTATCCCGGCGCGCGGCGGGCGCTCTTCCGCAAGTATCACCTTGGTGGCTGCTCAAGCTGCGGCTTCCAACCGACCGAAACCCTCGGCCAGCTATGCGAGCGCAACGGCCCGCTGCCCGTCGCCGAGGTCATCGCGCACATCCAGGCCAGCCACGAGCAGGACCGGCAGATTGAAATCACGCCCCGCGAACTCGCCGACCTCCGCGCGTGCGGCGAGCCGCTGCGCCTGCTGGACATCCGAACGCGCGAGGAATGGGACGCCATCCACCTCGACGGCGCGGAGTTCGTGAACCAGGAGCTGGTGCAATCCCTCATGGGCACCGCCCCGCGCGACGCGCTGCTGGTCTTCTACGACCACGACGGCTCCGCGAGCCTCGACGCCGCCGCCTACTTCGCCGGCCACGGTTTTGCGCGCGCCAAGTATCTGCGCGGCGGCATTGACGCCTGGGCGCAGGAGGTGGATGCGAAAGTGCCGAGGTATCGGTTGCAACAAGACTAAGCAAGCCAGACCAAATGCTGTGACGCCACTGTTCGCCAACGCGGGTGTTCCGATGATTCTCCCCCAGCTTTACCTGATGGGACTGGCGCTTATTCCGGTTGTGCTCATTGAGAGCCTATTCGTGTGCCGGATCCCAAGTCTGAAATACACGGAGACTGTCAAGGGGGTGGCATTTGCCAATATCACCTCGACGCTTGTTGGCATTCCCATCGCTTGGGTGTTAATGCTGGGCTTGGAAACAATCACGACAGGCGGATTTGCCCTCGGCATGAAAACACCACTTACCATGCTCGCCGCAGTCACACTACAGGCGGCTTGGCTCATTCCCTACGAAGAACACCTCTATTGGATGATTCCGGCCGCCGCGACTACCCTTCTGGTTCCTTCGTTCGTTATCTCTGTGTTCATCGAACGGTTCTGTTTGTTTAGACGATGGAAGCATATTGACCGCCCGCTTGTGTCGCGCGGGGTGTTCCGTGCGAATGTGTATTCCTATCTGCTCTTGTTCGTGCTCGGCTGCGTTTGGTTCACCTTGGAGGTTGCTTCACGACCACTGGGCGAGCGTTTGCCACGCAAGGGAGTCCCCTCACAACCAGTCCAACAATTCGAGTAACTGCTATGACCGACGACTTCCAATCCCGCGTCACCGCCGCGATGGCCAACCCGGAGAACATGGGCGAGCTGCCCAACGCCGACGCCATCGGCACCGTGGGCAACGCCGATTGCGGCGACATGCTCCGCGTGTGGGTGAAGTTCAAGGAGGAGGGCGGGCGCAAGGTGATTGACCGCGCCAGCTTCCAGTCCTTCGGTTGCGAGACGGCCATCGCCGCAGCCAGCCTCGCGATGGAACTCATCAAGGGCAAGACCGCCGCCGAGGCGCTCGCCATGCGCGGCGAGGAGTTCGCCAAAGACCTCGGCCCGCTGCCGCCGACCAAGGTGCATTGCACCTCGCTCGTCGAAGGAGCCCTCCGCGAGGCACTGGCTCCTGTCGGCAACGCGTCCTCCCCTGCCCCATCGCCAGCCACTGCTGCCGCGCCGCCGAGCTTGATGGACACGTTCAACAAGCCGGAGCAGAAGAAAGGTGGCGTGAAGGTGGTGTTCCTCAAAACCGGCGGAGATGGAGTGCAGCCAACCTGAGCTGCAGCACGGATGCAGGCTGAGTTCCGAATCCATGCTTGCAATACCACTTCCCTTGGCTATTTTCCCGCCTCCGCTGCGGCCAGAGGGTCGCGCGTAGCGTCCGAATCCAGACACTTTATGGCAAACGTAACTGAAATCCGCAAAGGCATGGCCATCCGCCAGGGTGGCGATGTGGTCGTCGTGCTTGAAGTCACCCACCGCACCCCCGGCAACCTCCGCGCATTCGTCCAGATCAGCATGCGCAGCCTCAAAACCGGCAAGACTTCGGAACTGCGATTCGCCTCCGGCGAAAAAATCGAGGTCGTCCCCATGATGACCACCAAGATGGAATTCAGCTACAAGGACGGCCAGGACTACGTCTTCACCAACCACGCGACCTACGAGACTGTCACCCTTGCGCCCGAACTCGTCGGCGACTGCAAGAACTACCTCGTTGAGAACGGCGGC
>JBAYGL010000563.1:0-3086 GCA_041666725.1 Limisphaerales bacterium | reverse complement strand
GCATCGAGGTTGGTGGCCTTCGAGTCGTTGACGAATTTGATTCCGTTGATTTCAGCAACGAGCTCGCACCGGTGCGCACCGGGCTTGAAGGTCATGATGGCCGAGACCATCTCCTCCAACGGCAGGCGTAACACGCGTCCGACGGCGAGCGCGGCCATGACGTTCTCGGCGTTGTGCGGTCCGCGGAGATTCGTCTTCTCCATGTCTATCAGCGGCCCGACCCAGTCCTCAATGCGGCTGATGATGAGCGAACGGTCGAGATGGATGTCCGCGCGGCGGTTCTGCGCGCTGAAGGTGATGAGCTTGGAGGGCACCTTCACGCCGAGCGTGCGGAGCATCGCCAGCGCCTCGGTCTGCATGATGGCCCAGTCGAACGGCTGCTGGTTTTCGAAGAGGCGCGCCTTGGCCCGCGCGTAGTCGGCCATTGAATGGTGGCGGTCGAGATGGTCGGGCGTGATGTTCAGCAGCACCGCGACGGCAGGGCGGAAAAAGCGGATCGTTTCCAACTGAAACGAGCTGACTTCGAGCGTGAGGTAATCGAGCTGCTTCGTCTGGTCTGCCACGGAGCAAAGCGGCCGGCCGATGTTGCCGGCGGCGAGCGTGCGCTTGTGGCAGTGCGTGAGGACGTGCTCGATGAGTTCCGTCGTCGTTGTCTTGCCGTTCGTGCCGGTGACGGAAACGTTGAGGCAGACGGCCTGCTGCCAGCCGAGTTCCATTTCGCCTATGACGGGAATTTCGCGCTGGCGCAATTCCTTCATCAGCGGCGAGCCCATCGGCACACCGGGACTCACCACCGCAAAATCAAACTGGCCGGCCGGCGGCAGACGCAAATCCAGCTCCACCCGCACGCCTATGTCCCGCAACTCCTCCGCCTCGCGCCGCAGCGCGGGGGTGTCGGAATTGTCCATGGCCGTCACTCGCGCGCCGCGCGAGACAAGCAGGCGCGCCGCCGCGGCCCCGCTCAGGCCGAGGCCGATGACCAGCACCACTTTGTCCTGGAGCCGAAACATGTTAACGCAACTTCAGCGTCGCCAGCGCGAGCACCGCACAGACGATGCACATGATGTAAAACCGCGTGACGACCTGGGATTCATACCAGCCGAGCCTCTGAAAGTGATGGTGCAGCGGCGCGATGAGAAACACCCGGCGTCCCTCGCCGAAGCGGCGTTTCGTGTATTTGAACCAGCCGCGCTGAATCATGACCGAACCGATCTCGACCACGAAAACCCCGCCCGCGATCACCAGCACAAACGGCTGGTGAATCAACACCGCCATGATGCCCAGCACGCCGCCCAGCGCGAGCGAACCCGTGTCTCCCATGAACACCTGCGCCGGATGGCAGTTGAACCAGAGAAAGCCCAGGCTCGCGCCCAGCATCGCGGCGCAAAAAACCGTGAGCTCCCCCGCGCCCGGAACGTGCGGGACGAGCAGGTAGCCGGAAATCACCGCGTTGCCGGCGATGTAGGTGAAGATGAGAAACACCATCGTCACGATGAGCGTGCAACCGATCGCCAGCCCGTCCAGCCCGTCGGTGATGTTGACCGCGTTGCTGCTGCCGACGATGGCGCAGACGGTGATGAACCCGCCCAGCCACGCCGCGTCGGCAAGCACCGCGTGCTTGAAGAACGGCACCTGTATCTCGGTGATCAGCTTGCGCGTTTCCGGCAGCATCCAGAGCGAGAAGGCGATGAATCCCGCCAGCGCGAACTGGACAGCGAGCTTCAATCCCTCCGTCGCGCCCTCGCTCTTCTGCTCCGTGAGCTTCTTGTAGTCGTCGTAAAACCCCAGCGCCGCGAGGACCAGCAGCGACACGAGCGTGAGCACGATGAATTCGTTCCACTGCGCCCAGATCAGCGCGGTCAGGTCCACCACCAGCACGATCAAAATGCCGCCCATGCCCGGCACGCCCTTCTTTGTGAAGACCTGCGTCGCGGTCGTGCCGGCCTCCTGCGCCTTGTCGAGATACTCCTGGCCGAACTTGAGTTCCTTCAGCCAGGCGATGACCATCGGGCCCAGCCACAGGCTCAGCAGCAGCGCGGAGATCGCCGCCCCCGCGCTGCGCACGGTGATGTAACGAAACACCCGCAGCGCCGACAACGGGTCGGCCCAGGCGGTTCCGGCGGCTTGTTCCTGAATCCATTGGCTGAAGTATAAAAGCATCGGCTAATCGTGCCGGTATTGCAGGGTGAAGAGCCCGTCGCGCTGGCGCATCTTTTCCCAGCGGCACAGGCGGATCAAAAAGCCCGGCATCCGCACGTTGTCCTTCAGCTCCCGGACCAGCTTCCTGGCCGTGCGCTGCTGCCGTCGGTCCATCTTCGCATTCATGATCGTCAGTTCATTTCAGGTTTGCAGTCGCAGGCCCCGGCCTGCGATTCCGCAGTCGCACCCTGAAGGTTGCGTCTGCGAATCACCTCGCCCACGCGCTCCAGGCGCGTCGACCGCGATGCCTTCAGCAGCACCACATCCCCGGGCAGCAGCTCACGGCGCACCGCCTCGCCCGCGTTGGCGACCTCGGCGATTTCCGTGACCGCGCCCAGGCCGGCGGCCCGCGCCGCACCGGCGAGATGGCCCGCCATCTTGCCCACGGCAAACAGCCGGTTCACGCCCAGCTCCGCCGCACGGCGGCCAACCTCGACGTGCGCTGCGACGCTGTGCGGCCCCAGCTCCGCCATGTCCCCGAGCACCGCCACGCGGCGGCCCGCACACGGCATGTCGTGCAGCGTTTGCAGCGCGGCGATCATCGAGTCCGCGTTGGCGTTGTAGGCGTCGTCGAGCACGCGCACGCCGTTCGCCTCCCAAAGTTGCAGGCGCATCTTTGGCGGGGTGCATCCCGCCAAAGCGCGCCCGACCTGCTCACCGGCCAGACCGACCTCGGTTCCCACAGCCCCTGCGAGCAAAGCATTCAAAACCTGGTGCCGTCCCAGCAGCCCGATGCGATGCGCACCGGAGAGGGCGGCGAACGGACTGCTGACCTGGAATGCGGCGCCGTGTTCATCGACCCGCACGTCGCTCGCGCGCCAGTCGTTTCGCGGCCCGAAGCCCACGCGCACCACACGCGCCCGCGTGCGCCGGACGATGGCATCCAT
>JBAYGL010000562.1:0-3118 GCA_041666725.1 Limisphaerales bacterium | reverse complement strand
CTACCCCTTCCGCGCGCCGCAGCGGGTGCGCTTCAATCCCTACAATTCCGACGAGATGTGGGTGTTGAGCAACGGCAACGGAGCGGTCGTGGGCACGCGCCCGACGACGTTCTCCGAGTGGCAGCTACGTCGCTTCGGCGCGCAGGCGGGGAATCCTCTCGTGGCCGGCGCAGGCGCGGACCCGGACGGCGACGGGTGGGTGAACTTCCAGGAATACGTTTCAGGCACGAACCCTCTGGCCGCCGACCCGCCGCCGCCGCGTCCGAGTCAGGCCGCGCCCGGTGCCGCGCTTGACCTGGCCTTCTCCCGCGCACCGGCGGCGTCGGATGTGACCTGGCTCATCGAAGGCTCCTCCGATCTGTCCACATGGCAGACTCTCGCACAATCGACGGGGCAGGGGGCTTGGACGGTGCTGGGAGGACAACTGACGGAAACGAACGGAGTGGTGGCCTTCAGCGACAGCGCGTTGCCAGCGGCCCTGGCTAAACGTTTCCTCCGGGTGTGCGCGTCATCACCTTGAACGCGGCCGGGATCACCCGTGCTCTGCCGGACGCGGCCACAGCAGCAAACGGAGACTGTTCAGCACCACGACCACGGTGCTCCCTTCGTGGCCGAGGACGCCGAGCGTGAGCGGGACTTTCCCGAAGAGCGCGAAGCCGACGAGCACGACGACGGTGCCGAGGGAAATGACGACGTTCTGCCGGATGACCGCGCGGGCGCGCTGGCTCAGGCGGTAGGCGGCGAGAAAGTTTTCCAGGCGGTCGTGCATGAGGACGACCTGCGCCTGCTCCAGTGCGGCGTCAGAACCGCGTGCGCCCATCGCGACGCCGACATGCGCCGCAGCCAGGCTGGGCGCGTCGTTCACGCCATCGCCGACCATTGCGACGCGCTCGCCCGCCTCGGTGAAGGCGCGTATGGCCTCGACCTTCTGCTCAGGCTTGAGGCCGGCACGGAGTTCGTCGAAGTGCAGCTCGCGTTTGAGCAACTCGGCGGCCTCGGGGCGGTCCCCGGTGAGGACGACGGTGCGCAGGCCGGCGTGGTGAAGTTCCGTCAGCACGCCGGCGGCCTGGGGGCGGATGTCGTCACGCAGGAGGATGCGGCCAAGGAGTTCGCCGTCACTGACCCAGACTTCGGAGATGCCGGCCGCAGTCGGCGGAGCATCAGGATGCGAGCCTGCCGGGAGCTTGCTCAGGACAAGTTCGCGACGGCCGAGCAAACATATCTTGTCGCCGAGGTGCGCGCGCAGGCCGAGGCCGGTGATGGACTCGAAGTGGTCGAGCGCGAGCGGTGGCAGCGCGTGCTGCTTGCCGTAGCGCGTGATGGCGCGGGCGAGCGGATGGGTGGAGAGGCGTTCCATTGCACACGCGAGGGTCGCCATGTCCTGCTCGCGGCCCGGCGGGAAGCTCTCGACCTTCTCCACCTGCAACTCGCCGGTGGTCAGCGTGCCGGTCTTGTCGAGCGCGACGACGTTCACATCGGCAAGCTGCTCAATGGCCGCGCCGCCACGGAAGAGGATGCCGCGTCGCGCGCCCCACGCGATGGCCGCGAGCACGGCGGATGGAATCGAGAGGACCAGCGCGCACGGCGACGCGACGACAAGCAGCGCCATGGTGCGGTAGAACGCGCTGTTCGTCTCGCCCGTGCTGGTGAACGCGGACAGTCCAAAGCCCAGCCACCAGACGAAGAACATTGCGAACGCCAGCCCGGTGATGGCGTAGGTGTAGTTGCTGCCGAACTTGTCGGTGAACCGCTGCGAAGGGGCCTTGAGCCGCTGGGCCTCGCGGATGAGGCGGATGATTTTCTGCAGCGCGCTCTGGTTGGCGGCGCGGAGCACGAGCACTTCCACCGCGCCCCAGAGGTTCAACGTGCCCGCGAGCACGGAGTCGCCGACGTTCTTCTCCACGGGCGCGGCTTCGCCGGTCAGCGTGGATTCATCCGCGGCGGTCTTGCCCTTGATGATTTCGGCGTCGAGAGGGAACTGCGTGCCCGGCTTGATGAGCAGCCGCGCGCCGGGCTGGAGGCCGACGACGGGAACCTCCTGTTCGTGGCCGGCGTCGTCGAGCTGTGTGGCGGTCTTGGGGGCGGCCTTGAAGAGCGCGCCGATCTCGCGCTGCGTGCGGCCCATCGCGTAGTGCTCCAGTGCGCCGGAAATGGAGAAAAGAAAGAGCAGCATCGCGCCCTCGCCCCAGTGACCGATGAGCGCGCTGCCCAGCGCCACCGCGAGCATGAGGAAATGCACGTCCAGGACGCGGTGCTGCAGGCGCTCCCAGACTTCATGGGCGGCGAACCAGCCGCCGCTGAGGTAGGCCGCGAGGTGAAAGCCCAGCGCGACGGAGCCATCGCCGGCCAGCGCGGCGCTCAGGGTGGACGCGCCGCAGATGACGGCGGCGACCATCTGCGGCTTCCACTCGTCGAGATCGGCGTCCGCCTCCGGGATTTCGACTTCGCGCGGGATGATCTTGGGCAACGGCAGGTCGCGCCAGCGCCAGAAGCGCGGGGCGGTGGGGCAGGTGATGCGCGCGATGACCGAGCGGTCGCCGTCACGCTGGACGGTTACAGACTGGTGCTCGGCGGGGGAAAGCGGGATGTCGCACTCAGTGCAACTGCCCGTTGGCGCGAGGAGCTGGCAGCGGTGTCGTTCGCTGGTCTGCCGGCCGGCTGCCACGGCGGCGGTGACGCGGTCGGCAAGGCCCTCAATCTCGCGGTTGCCCAGCGTGGCGATGGCGATGGCCGGCTCGGTGCGATGGATCGTGACCGCCTCCAGTGCGGGCTCACGCGCGAGCATGCCGGCAACCGACCGTGCAAGACAGGAGGGATGGCTCGTGCCGCCGTCCTTGCCCGCGAGAAGGTTTGGCTCCGGATGAATCGCTTCGCTCACTGTGTCAGGCTGGACATCCCGTCCGGGAAACTCAAGCCGCATGCTGCCATAGGATTGCCAGCTATTGCGAAATGGCGGGGCCCATCAAGCAGCTTCAAGCCGGCTCATGATGCTGAGCCGTGACGATGCAGTTGGAGCGCGGCATTCATGCCGCAGAAACGCGGAATTCAAAGGGGGTTGATGAGCTTTCGAGCCATCCGCGCGAACGAACCAAGCGGTTCGGGCGGCAGCCGGCGCAGG
>JBAYGL010000561.1:0-3123 GCA_041666725.1 Limisphaerales bacterium | reverse complement strand
CGTCACTCCGTCCATGCCGCCCCACAGGGCGATGTCCATGAGCACGAGGTCCGGTTTCAGGTCGATGGCCTTCACGATGGCCTCCTCGCCCACCACGGCGATGGCGGGCACCTCATAGCCCAGCTTCTCCAGCGTCGCCTGGATGTCCTGGGCGATGATGCCCTCGTCCTCGACAATCAGGATGCGATTGCGGCTCATGGGGTGATCAGGTTTCTCAACATTGAAAGTGAGCGCACATAATGTGCCGTTGCTCCGGTTAACTTGCAAACGGCGGCGCAGGCACACGAAACAACGTTCGCGGTGCAAGTAGACAGGACGATTTCTCATGATTCTGGATTTCCGGCAGAGTCATTCGCTGGAGCTGCAACTGGTCTGCACGCTAACGAACCGGCCCGGCGGGGCCATCAACCTCAATCGTGACAGTGGCACTGAATATGTTATCATTTGCTTTGAGAGCAAAGCGGACAGGTCTGGGAAAGGCCATTATGAGCACCCACCCAACTATCATGGTGGTCGAAGACGAGCGGATCGTGGCCAAGGATTTAGAAATGACCCTGCGGCGGCTGGGCTATCAGGTCTGCCCCACCGCGGATTCCGGCGAGGCGGCCGTGGAACTGGTGGAATCGACCCGACCCGACCTGGTGTTGATGGACGTGCGGCTGCGCGGCGGGATGGACGGTGTGGAGGCGGCCCGCTTGATCCAGTCCCGGCACGATTTGCCCGTCGTCTATCTGACCGCGTTTGCCGACGAGGTCACGTTGCGCCGCTCGCTGGACACCCACCCGTATGGCTACCTGGTCAAGCCGTTTCAGGAGAAGGAGCTTCACACCACGATTGAAACCGCGCTGTCCAATTTTTGTCTGGAAAAACCGCACAGAGAAAGCGTGGAACGCTACCGTGCCCTCAGCGAGTCCATCCCCCAAATGGTCTGGACCGCCAATGCAGATGGGGGCATGGAATACTTCAACCAGCGCTGGCTCGACTACACCGGACTGAGCCCGGCGCTAAGCCAGGGCGAGGGCTGGCAGCGGGTGATTCATCCTGACGACCAGCCCAAACTCGCAACGAGTTGGCGGTCCGTGTTAGAGTTAGGCGTTGAATTCGAAATCGAGTGCCGGTTGAAGCGTGACTTGGACCAGCATTACTTCTGGCATGTTGTGCGCGGGCAGCCACTGCACGGCTTGAAGGATAATTTGAAATGGTGCGGCACGTTCACGGACATCGAATTCGAGAAGCAGACCAAGGAAGCCTTGCATCGGAGCGCGGCGCTCAAGCGCGCGATCATGGATGCTTCGTCGGAGGCCATCGTCACCCTCGACCTCGATGGTCGGGTGCTGGAGTTGAACCCGGCGGCCGAACGGGCCTTTGGCTGGTCGCGCTCCAAAGTGATCGGACAGGCCCTGGCTGGCACACTCCTCCCAGCCGAAGGGTTTGAGAAACAACGGCAGGCCTTCACCGCCCTGCTCGACCTCGGGCGCGCGTCAACCCGGCGCGCGGAGATGACTCTGCTGCGTGCGGACGGCGGTCATGAGCCCGTGGTGATTTCTCTTTCTCCGGTTCAAGGCGTGCGACCGCCGATTTTCATCGCCTATCTGCGGCCAGCGGGTGAAAAGCGCGCACCTTCAGTTCCTTTGCACGAGTGGGCGTTGGCTTGGCCCAATGGCCGCCACACCACACTGCTGATGTGTGCAGGTTGCAAGCGAACGCTGGATGCGACCGGCTGCTGGCAGCAGGGGGCAGAAACGGAACCAGACAGCGCCAAGAGCAGCCAAGGATTTTGTCCGGATTGCGCAGCCAAACTCTGGTCGGAGATGCCCGCCACGTAAGGCGGAAACACCTCTGCGCCGAGCGATTGTGAACGAGTTATATCGATAGGGATCCAGTCGAGTGCCGTGTGAACGATCATTTGTCGGAACCACTCCCTGTTGAGGGCTTCGTCTTGAGTTGCCACCCCATGGCAGCTTGGTGTGGAAGGCGTCTGCATCGAGCATGTTCCGGTTCGCGTGGTTAATACCTTCGAACCCTTCGAAGTCCCGATGCTCCGATTTGTTCCGCCGCTCCCTGCGGGTTCAGCCAAGCCCTCCAAGGCTTCGTCCACATCGACCTAGCTGGCCGGGGGGGGAGAGGTCATCATACTCTTGAAATACAGGTAATCGTCCCTGAAAACCCCGACGTTCCAATCATGAGCAGGCGGTGGTTGCGGGAGGTCAACGAACGGGGCTTATCTGGGACGACCATCATCTCGCAGGGTCCCGCTCGTCCGCCTCAACCCTCTGGATCAGTTTGGCTCCCGCTTGAACGGCGATTGCGATGCGTTCCTCCGTGGGCGGGCAGCTTCCTTTGCGCAAGCCCAGCCGGTGAAGTTCCAGATGCTGAACGTTCAGGAATCCGGCCCGTTCCAAGGTGTGGCGGGCGCAATTCAGCGGGCAGCCGTCGATCGCCACGATGTGTGCGGCTTGCTCCGCTTTGGCCATGAGCGATTTAACCCGGCCGCCAATTCCCGCCAGGCAGGACATCTCCCCGTAATTTTGCTGCGATAACGCCCGGGCGGCCCGGTCTGCAATCTCGCCCGCATCCGAACAACCCGAACAGGCGTAAATGACGATGCGGCGGGCCCCGGCTTGGTTGGGGGGTTCATTCATGGAACGTTTCGCACCCGGGGGGGGGGGGAAGGGGCCGGAACATGTCCGCCTCCTTCTCGAAAAGCGGAACTACGGCTTCAGTGACGCCTTCCGAGCTGCGGCTGCCAGCAACACCTCTTCCTCGCTCTTATCAGCAAAGGACCAGCCAGTCTTCAGACCGAGGACGAACCAGCCGATGCCCAGCGCGCCCAGCGCAAAGATCGAGTCGCCTATCACCCGCAGCCAGCGCAGATTTTGAAGCAGCGGTTGCTGGAGGAATTCGGCCGAACGGGCATACCACATGCCATGCTCCACACTAGCCCAGGTTTGCAAGAGGCCCACCGGCAGCAGGCTCAGGAGAACCATCAGCGCCAGGCCGATGTTCAACGACCAGAAGCTGAACGAAAGCGTGCGCGACTTCCAATGCTCCTGCCGCGTCAAACCGCGCAGACAGAACAGCATCAGCCCAATGCCCAGCATCCCATAGACGCCGAACAGTGCG
>JBAYGL010000560.1:0-3136 GCA_041666725.1 Limisphaerales bacterium | reverse complement strand
TCTCCCTTCGCGGAGCGAGGGGAGAAGGTGGCCGCAGGCCGGATGAGGGGTGGGGCCACCAATGCCAACGCGGCCAACCCCTCACCCCGGCCCTCTCCCCTTGCTCCGCAAAGGGAGAGGGAGAAAGCAACGCGGCGACGCGGCGCAGTCGCGAGTTTCACCAGTTGGCATGGAAGCCGGTGTTTCATCGTTCGTTCAGCGATTCGGCGATCTGCTGGCGGGCGTTCTGCCCCAACGCCCAGCCCAGATGGGTAAGGTCCTGCCGCTGGCGAATCTTCGCCCCGCCCTCGGTCGTGTCGAAAATGAACTTCACGCGCTGGTAGCCGCGCCCGTGATGGCCCAGCGCCGCGATGTCCGCCGTGTAAACGTAGCTGCGGCCGGTGATGAAGGGGCCGACCTGCTCTGCCACCTGCGGGTCGAGCGCGTCCTTCACCCACGCGATTGAGTTCTGCGTGTCCGTTCCGATGCGCGTGGCCACGAGCGTCGCGGCCATGTCGTTGGTGTCGAGCCCGGGCAGGCAGGCCAGCACGGTGGCGGTGGCGGTGTTCACGTTCACAAGCCCCTCGACGACCGTGTTCGTGGACACGCTGATGTCGTTTTCAAAGAGCTGAAACTCCTCCGCCTTCAGTCCGCTGCGGATGTAGAACTGGAGCACGCTGCTGTTGGAGTTGCCGGGCGGCGGGCTGTTGGTCGAAAACACCTGTAGCACTTGCTGGACACGCTCCGCAGTGATGCCGGCCTCAGTCATCAAGCCGCGCAATGCACGCTCGTCCACTGTCCCGATGTTGATCTTCGGATCGCCGTTGGTCCGCAGGTTGGAGACCTTGCTGTGAACCGTCACGTAGGCCAGCACGCCTCGGTCGAGCTTGCCGTCGTGGTTGTCCCTGGGCGGGGCGGCATCCTCGTCGTTTTCGTTCGGATCCATCACGCCGTTGAGGTTCGTGTCCTCGTCATGGAGGATTTCGTAGGTGAAGCCATACACGAGGTGCAGTTCCTCGATGCTCTCGAACGGCGCGTTCTTGCAGCGGTAGGGCGGGTTGAGCCGCCCGTAAATCTCGTCCTCCGCCCCGCCCTCGGTCACGTCGCTGTCCGTATCGCGCCAGTCCTTAATCGCGGCGGCGAGTTCGGCCGTCATGCGCGGAAGCCTCTGAAGCATGTTGGTGTTGGCCGTGTTCAGGTTGAGTTTCGAGCCTTCATCCACCAGGCCCCACGTCACCTCGTCGTCATCCTCCTCGTCCAAAGGCTGCCCGATGAACCAGAAGCGGGCATCACCCACGGGCACGGCCTCGACCTTGAACGTGGTGGAATCCGGCGGAATGCCCGGCTCGGTGACACCCGCCAGCGCGTTGCTCAGGTAGCGCGCCGCGCCCTCGATGGCCTGCTGGGCCTCAAGGCTGGCCACGCGGTTGTCCGCCGCGCGGAGTTCGAGCGAGGAGGAATTGGCGAAGTAAATCGCAAGGCTCACCAATCCGAACGCAACCCACAGGACGATGATGAGGACCGAGCCGCGCCCGGAGCCCCGCCCTGCCGCATGTGGAGGAAACTTCATGGCGAATTCGTCGGTGCCACGACGTAAATGGGGACGACGAGTTCAACGGGCGACTGCAAACCGGTTCTCTCCGCGGAGGCGAGCTGGATCTGCACCTTGATGGCGAGCGGGAGCGCCACGGAATTGCTGGACGCCGAATCCCACGATTCCTGCCACTGCGTGCCGTCGTGATAGGTGAAGGCCACTTCGGACACATCGGGCAGCAGCAACTGCTCCACCGGCTCTTCGACAACGCCGCTGACGGGGAGCAGGTTGCGCGTGACGGCCCGGATGAGATCCTTGCCCACGGCATTGCGATTGGTGGAATCCACGAGCAGGTAGGCGACTTTTTGGACGCTCGGCCAGGGGGCCTGATCGTCCATCACCCCGGACATCGTGTAGAAATCCGGGCTGACCTGGCCGGCCAGCGCGCCCGCCGAGCCGCTGCCCTGAATCGAGCCAAACTGCAGCTGCTGCTGCGATCCGGTGCCGGTCGGGCTGCTTTGGAGCTGTCCCGCCAGCGGACTGCTGTTGGTGCCCGGCAGCGCGAGGTTGGCAAGGTCGCGCTTCATAATGTTGAGCGCCTGCGCGAGCGGAAGGGATTTCTCCAGTGACGCGGCCGAGCGGTTGCGCAGCTTCAGACCGCTGTAAAAGACGCCGTTGATGGCCGCCAGCACGATGGCGAAGGCGACGACGGCGATGAGGATTTCCAGCAGGGTGAAGGCGCGGACAATGCGGGCGGACGTCCAACGTTCAACGCCCGACCTTGAACGTTCAAAGCGCGCGCCCTGGACGTCGGAAGTTGAAAGCTGGAAGCTGGACGTTTTGATTTTCACAACGTGGCGCCGGCCGTCAGCGTGCTCACCGTCACTTCGTAATCGCGGCCCTGGACCTGATACGTGACCCGCACCGTCATGAGCTGCATGGTGCCCTCGGGCCAGGCGGAGGACTCGACGCTCCAGCGGTATTCGTGCGGGCCTTCGGTGATGGAGCCGTTGCTGTCGTTGCCGCCCGACACGGTGCCGGTGACGGCCAGTTCGTTGAGCACGCGCCCGGCCACGCGCGCGGCGACGGTCTTCCGCTCGCCAACCTGGCCGGCGAGGCTGGCAATGCGCAGCCCCTCCAGCGCCACCGGAATGACGATGGCCATGAACAGCAGCGCCGCCAGCACCTCGGCCAGCGTGAACGCGGCGCGGGCGCGATCAGTGCGTCTGGACGGTTTGAATCTCATAGGTCAGGCGCGTGGCGCTCTGGGCGATGGCCAGGGCATCTCCCTCCGCGGAATCGCTGGCCGGGCGCTGGCGGAGCAGGACGGAAGCGGGACTTTTGTCACCGATGAAGCCGTCAGGATAAAAGCGGATGATCTTGACCGAACTGCCGGCGGCGGAGTTGTCGTTGATGGAATCGGAACCGGCCTCCCCATCATTGTCCTGGCCGGAAGCGTTCTTCGCGGGCGGCAGCCCCACTTCGAAGCTGAGTCCCTCCGGCAGTTTGTATTCCACGGCCTTGCTGTCGCCCTCCAGAACAAAGCCCGCCTGCGCCCGCAGGCCGTAGAGCTTTTGCTGCGTATCAACGTAAAGTTCCATCGGCACGCCCTCGCCCACCGCG
>JBAYGL010000559.1:0-3140 GCA_041666725.1 Limisphaerales bacterium | reverse complement strand
TGCCTTCGGTGATGGGTGGATCGAAGACGGACGGATAGAAGCCCTGGTGGAAATAGGCGTCGGCCTTGAGGAAGACCTGGTAGGCGAAGGCGCTCCGGCTCTCGCCGAGCAGCAGGGAGAAAACCGAGCCGGAGTCCTGCGCGTGGGATTGTTGCCAGAGCAGCAGAGGGCCGCCGGCGGCCAGCGCGGCGGCGAATGCCAGGACGGTGAGCAGCCCGAAGTTCATTTCAGTTCAACGGCCGGCGCCGAAAGACGAGCCACGCGATGAAGAGGAAGAACGCGGCGTAGGCGGCGGCGTAGAGCGTGGCGAGCGCGATCATCCCCCAGGGAATCAGATCCCAGTTGTGAATGATCAGGTCACGCGTGTCGAAAAGTTCCAGATGAGGCAGGGCGAAGTAGGCGGCGTAGAGAACGGACTGGAGCGGTTCGGCGAGGCTCAGGGCGACTTTGTTCAGGTGCCGGCCCAGGAGGAGCATCCCGGCCGCGCAGACGAAGCTGATGGTGCCGTTCGAGGACGGGGCTGCGAACACGATGGAGCCCAGCAGGGTGAACGCGATGACGATGCCGAGCATCATCCAGTGGAGCCACGCGGCCTGGAGGTAGTTCAGCAGCGGCCAGTGCTGTTCGCGCGTGGCGCTGACGAGGCCGAAGAAAACATAGAACATGCCGAGGGCCAGAGCGGTGGCCAGCCAGCAGCCCAGGAACTTGCCGAGAAGGAACTGGCCGCGGGTGACCGGTTTGGCGAGGAGCGGAAAGATGGTGCGGCTCTCTCGTTCGGCGGGGATTTGCCGCGCGGTGCAGGTGATGGCGATGACGAGGCTGGAGGCCCAGATGAGCAGGAGGCAGATTTCCTTGAGGTAGCGGACGATGCTGCGGTCGTTGAAGAGGTTGACGCTGCCCGCCGTGGCGGTGAGCAGCACGGTGAGGATGAACAGGACGTAGAAATCCTTCCGCCGGACCATTTCCAGGACGACGACCCTGGCGAGTGCCCAGATGGTGTTCATGACCGGGGAGCGTAGCCGATGAGCTTGAGGAAAATCTGCTCAAGGTTGGCGGAGTGTTCCTTGAGAAGGTCGGTGACGCGGCCGGCCGTCTTGAGTTCGCCCTGATGCAGGATGGCGACGCGGTCGCAGACGGTTTCCACCTCGCCCAGTTCGTGGGAGGAGAAGAAGACGGTTTTGCCCTCGCCTTTGAGCCGCTGGATGATTTCGCGGACCTTCATGCGGCCGATGGGATCGAGTCCGCTGGTGGGTTCGTCGAGGATGAGGAGATCGGGGTTGTTGATGAGCGCCTGGGCGAGGCCGGCGCGCTGCTGCATGCCCTTGGAGTAGGTCTTGATCTGGCGTTTCCGGGCGTGGTCCAGCTCGACGAGTTTCAGGACGGCGTCAATGCGTTGTTCCGTCTCCGCCTTCGGAATCTGAAAGATGCCGGCGTAGAAGCGGAGCAGTTCCTCGGCGGTCAGAAATTTGTAGTAATAGGTCTGCTCGGGCAGGTAGCCGATGCGCTGGCGGGCGATGGGTTCGCGAACGTCCACGCCGAAGATGCGGGCGGTGCCGCTGGTGGGGGGGACGAAGCCCAGCAGGACGTTCATCGTGGAAGTCTTGCCTGCGCCGTTGGGACCGAGGAATCCGAAAACTTCCCCCTGGCCGACGCGGAGGTTCAATCCCTTGACGGCGACCTTCGTTGTCTCACCGAGATCGCGGCTGCGGTATTCGACCCGGAGGTCTTCAATCGAGAGTGTTGTTTCCATCGGGCTACACGTTGCGGGCATCACCCGTTCGAACCAAAAAAACCACCCCGTCCTGGGACGGGGTGGTTTGCGGACTATGGCCGTTGGGCATCGCGGGTCGTGTCAGAGAGTGTGTCCGCTGCTGGACAAACTGCACGTTGGGAGAGATGCGACGGTGGAGCCTTCCGAGTAGGTGCCGCCACCCGTGCAGTAAGGCATGAGGGAGCCCTTGAAGTAGGCCAGAAGGGTGGTGTCTGAATACGCATAGGTATCCGTGGACTGTTTTTTGTTCTCCAAGGCCCATTGCTGAACGGTGCTGTCAATCAACCGCAGGTTGGCGATGCACGAGTTTTTCTGCGCCGTCGTCCGGGCCTTGATGAAGTTTGGGACGGCGATTGCGGCCAGAAGGCCGATGATCGCGACCACAATCATGATTTCCACCAACGTGAACCCTCGTTGTTTGCTGTCATGAGTCATAACAGGTGTCGGGTAGAAGGTGTTGCAAATGATTTAACAAAAAAGGCTTGAGGCATTTCTGCCCCAAGCCCTTCGAGGAAGAATACCCTCAGGTCAGAGGGTGTGACCGCTGGCCGAAAGGCTGCAGGTCGGGGAACCCGAAACGGTGGAGCCGGCGCTGTAAGTGCCGCCGCCGGGGCAGGCAGGCAGGAGCGAGCCCTTCAGGTAAGCCAGAAGCGTGGTGTCGGTGAGGGCGTAGGTGTCGGTGGCCTGCTTCTTGTTTTCGAGAGCCCACTGCTGGACCGCGCCGTCAACCTGCTTGAGGTTGGCAATGCACGAGTTCTTCTGCGCCGTGGCGCGCGCCTTCACGAAGTTTGGGATGGCGATGGCTGCGAGGAGACCGATGATGGCCACCACGATCATGATTTCCACGAGCGTGAAGCCGCTTTTGCGGGACTGTTGAACTTTCATGTTACTGTCTTTCTATGGGCGCGATGTGGACAAGAACAGAAGGCGGGTTAGTTTATTATTGCTGACGCGTCCACGAGTTGCCTTCTGCGATCACGCCTAGGCGGAAAGTAGCAGCCGGAATACCAATGTCAACTTTGAGAAGTCTTTCTGGAACGACTCGAATTTCAAGCGTTCAAAGCGCTCCAAGTGAACTCTTTTCGACCGAGGTTTGAGGGGGTGCATCCCTCATTCCATGCGATTTCATGTGAAATGCCTCAAAACGGGAAAGTTCGACTTGTCTCCCCAAAGAGCCAGAACTAGATTCGCGCCCGCGCAGCATGAGAGTTCACCGCCGGCATCCGACGAATGATTGAGTTGATCCAGTTTCCTTGGAGCCCGTTCTGCATTGTGCAGCGGCGTATCCTGGAGTTCTCGGGGATTCGCTTCAAGGTCACGAACATTCCCAGCACTGACCGTTCGCTGGTCTGGAAGCTCTCCCGTGAGC
>JBAYGL010000558.1:0-3165 GCA_041666725.1 Limisphaerales bacterium | reverse complement strand
CCCGCTTGCCTGGCAGGTCGACGCCGCCGGACAATTTCGCTGAAACATCGGAGCCACCGGCAGCGTCAGATTTGCGCCCAGCATGAAGTTCACCTCGCTTGTGTCCTGTTGCCGGCCATCGCTCGTCCTCGTGATTTGCGGGCTGGCGGCTTCGCCGTCCGCACGCGCGGCGGACGCGCCCGGCGGCGTCCAGTTCTTTGAGAAGAAGATCCGCCCGCTGCTGTCCGAGCATTGCCACGAGTGCCACGGCGCGGGCACGAAGACCAAGGGCGGCCTGAACCTCGACTCGCGCGAAGGCTGGATGAAAGGCGGCGATTCCGGCCCGGCGCTCGTGCCCGGCGACCTTGAAGCCAGCCGGCTCATCACGGCGGTGCGCTACCAGGACAAGGAGTTCCGCATGCCGCCGAAGCGGAAGCTCTCCGACGCGCAGATCGCCGACTTCGAGCAGTGGGTGAAGCTCGGCGCGCCCGACCCGCGCACCGGCGGTGCGACACTCGCAAAGAAGGAGATCAACATCGCCGAGGGCCGGAAACACTGGGCGTATCAGCTTCCGAAAAAATCCACCCCGCCCGCAGTCAAGGACGCCGCGTGGCCGCGCAATGACGTGGACCGCTTCATCCTCGCCAGGCTGGAGGAGAAAAACCTTCGACCTTCCGACGACGCCGACCCGGTCACACTCGTCCGCCGGCTTTACTTCGACCTCATCGGCCTGCCCCCGACGCCCGAGCAGGTGGACGCCTTCGTGCGCGACTTCTCACTTTCTCACTCTCCCACTCTCCCACCTGCTCCGGCCAAGGCAGGTGTGCAGGCGGGAAAGCGGGAAAGTGAGAACGGAGCCGTCGTGCGGCTCGTTGACCAACTCCTCGCCTCCCCGCATTTCGGCGAACGTTGGGGCCGCCACTGGCTCGACGTGGTGCGCTACGCCGAGTCACTCACGTTGCGCGGCTTCGTGCTGAAGGAGGCCTGGCGCTACCGCGACTACGTCATCTCCAGCTTCAACACCGACAAACCCTACGACCGTTTCCTCCGCGAGCAGGTCGCCGGCGACCTGCTGCCGCACGAATCCGTCGCGCAGCACCAGCAGCAGCTCATTGCCACGACCTTTCTCGCTCTCGGCAACGCCAACCTCGAGGAGCAGGAAAAACGGCAGCTCGACATGGACGTGGTGGACGAGCAGCTCGACACGATCGGGAAGGCCTTCCTCGCCCAGACCCTCGGCTGCGCGCGCTGCCACGACCACAAGTTCGATCCCATTCCCACGCGCGATTACTATGCGTTGGCGGGCATCCTCAAGAGTTCCAAAACGCTGGAGCACGCGAACGTGAGCAAGTGGCTGGAGTTCCCGTTGCCGCTGCCGCCCGCCGAAGACCAGCACCACACCGCCCACGAGCAGGCGGTCGCCAGACTCACCGCCCGCATCAAGGCCGCGAAGGAATCCGCGAACCTGGCCGCCGCAAAGAAGGCCACGCTGCCCAGCGGCGCGCTCGACGCCAGGGTCCTCGCCGGCATCGTCGTGGATGACACGCAGGCCAAAAAGGTCGGCGACTGGACGCAGTCGCGCTCGACGAAGACCTTCATCGGCGACGGCTACCTGCATGACGCCAACGACGACAAGGGCGGGAAGTCGCTGACGTTTCAGCCGGAGATTGCGCGCGCAGGCCGCTACGAGGTGCGATTCGCCTACAGCCCCGGCCCGTCCCGCGCGACGAACACGCCCGTCACGGTTTTCAGCGCGGACGGCGAGAAGAACCTGCGCGTGAACCAGCAGGACGAACCGCCCATCGAGGGCCGCTTCGTTTCGCTCGGGCAGTTCCGCTTCGAGCAGAACGGCGCGGGCTTCGTCATCGTCAGCACCGAAGGCACCCGGGGCCATGTGACTGCGGATGCGGTGCAGTTCGTCCCCGTCGAGCAACTTGGCGAGACAGCCGCGAAGGGCGAGGACCGCCTTCCAACCTCGATGGCTGCGAAAGCCCTGAAACAAATGGAGGCCGAGCTGAAGCAGCTTCAGGAGTCCGCTCCCAGGCGCCCGATGTTCATGTCCGTGAAGGAGGAAAACGCCGGCGACACGCAGATTCACATCCGTGGCAGCGTGCAGAACCTCGGAGCAACGGTCCCGCGCGGCTTCCTTCAGGTCGCCAGTTATGCTGTGGCTCCGAAAATATCCGAAAAGGAAAGCGGCCGGCGGGAACTCGGCGACTGGCTCGCCAGCCGCGACAACCCGCTCCCCGCCCGCGTCTTCGTCAACCGAGCGTGGACGTGGCTCTTCGGCGCGGGCCTCGTCCGCAGCGCCGACAACTTCGGCACCACCGGCGACGCGCCGTCGCACCCCGGGCTGCTCGACCACCTGGCCGTGCGCTTCATGGACGAGGGCTGGTCGATGAAGAAACTCGTGCGTGAGCTGGTGTTAAGCCGCGCGTATCAGCAGAGTTCCAGTATTCAGTATTCAGTGTTCAGTGTTCAGTCGGCAAACGCGCGCAACCGGCCGACGGGCTCCTCACTGAATACTGAATCACTGAACACTGAATACTTCTCCCGCGCCGCGCAGACGGACCCAGAGAACAAACTCCTCTGGCGCGCGAACCGGCGGAAGCTCGACGCCGAGTCCATCCGCGACACCATCCTGCAAGTCAGCGGCCAGCTCGACCTCACGCTGGGCGGCCCGGTGATCAAGCCCGGCACCAGCGCCGACTACGGCTACAAGCACACCGACACCCGCCGCAGCGTCTATTCGCCCGTGCTGCGCAACGTTCTGCCGGAGCTGTTCGAGGCCTTCGACTTCGCCGACCCGAGCCTCGTCGTCGGCCGGCGCAACAACAGCACCGTCGCCCCGCAGGCGCTCTTCATGATGAACCATCCGTGGATCATGGAGCAGTCGCAGGCCGCCGCGCAGAAGCTGCTGGACGGGAAATTCGACGATGACCGTGCGCGCGTCGCCCGCGCCTATCGCCTCGTGCTGGGCCGCCTTCCATCGGGCGGCGAAGCGACCCTCGCGCTCAAGTTTCTACCCGCCGAATCCGCTGCGGGCGAAGCGGTGAAACACGTCGAGGCCTGGGGCCGCTTCTACCAGGCGCTGTTCGCCTCGGTGGATTTCCGCTACTTGAACTGACAGCATGATGTTCGCTCCGTCGCCCATTCTCATTAGCACCAGCCGCCGTCAGGGAAATG
>JBAYGL010000557.1:0-3166 GCA_041666725.1 Limisphaerales bacterium | reverse complement strand
GGATGCCTTTTCTTCAACGCCCACAGAGGTGCCTTTTTCCAAACTGCCTGAAAACAAACCCGCCAGATGATCCCGGCAAACCACCCGATATGAACACCAGCGAAACTCCCTCCCAATTCACCCGTGGCGAATTCATCCGCACCACCGCCGTGGCCGCCGCCGCCGTCCCGATGTTTGCCCCCGCCACCGTTCTTGGGGTGGATCGCAAGCCCGGCGCGAACGGCAAGATCAACGTTGCGCTCATCGGCTGCAATGGGATGGGCACCGCCAACTTGAAAAACGTGGCCGCCCATCCTGACGTGGTCGTTGTGGGCGCGTGCGACGTTTACAAGAAGCGGCGCGACGAGATCGTCGAGAAATACAAGCCCACGTGCAAAGCCTACGCCGATTTCCGCGAGGTGCTCGCCGCGAAGGAGGTGGACGCCGTCATCATCGCCACGCCGCCCCACTGGCATGCGCTCATGGCCATCGCCGCGTGTGAGGCGGGCAAGGACATTTATCTGCAGAAGCCGATGACGCTGCATCTGGGTGAGAGCCTGGCGGTGCGCAACGCGGTGAAGAAGCACAACGTCATCTGCCAGGTCGGCACCCAGATGCACGGCTCGGAGAATTATCGCCGTGTTGTCGAGATGGTTCAGGCCGGCTACCTCGGCAGGGTCAGCACCGTCCGCACTTTCAATGTGATGAACCAGGGCGAAAAGGGCGTCGGTTTCCAACCTCCCAATACACCGACACCCGAAGGACTAGATTGGGAAATGTGGTGTGGTCCGGCACCGTTGCGGCCATTCAATTCCATACTCTTTTCCAATGCAGGGAATCACGGTTCGTGGATGGACTACAGCGGCGGGTGGACGCCGGGCATGGCCCCGCACATCATCGATCTGCCCGTCTGGGCGCTTGGTTTGAAGTATCCCACCGAAGTCAGTTCCGTCGGCGGACGCTACATCGTCAAGGACGATGGCGATGCCTACGACAACCATGAGGTTCTCTGGCGTTATCCCAACCTGACGATGTCGTGGATGTCGTCCCTGACCAACAGTTACGGCTTTGACCTGCATGGCATCCCGGAACCCGGCCGGCGCCTGGGCATCTATTTCCACGGCGTCAACGGCACGATGTGGGCAAACTATGGAGAGCACCGCATTGTGGCTGAGGGCAAGGCGATGAACGGCGTCATCAAAGCCGAAGTGGTGGCGCGCAAGCAGGCGAAGGATTATTCCTCCCGCGCCCTTTACAACGCCGGGGAACTCAAGCCGGTCGAACAGAAAATCCCGCCGTCGCCCGGCCACGAGAAGGAGTGGATCGACTGCGTCAAATCCCGGCAGCAGCCCAGTTGCAGTGTCTTCTATCACACCTACGTGGATGTGCCGATTGTGCTGAGCCTGCTGTCGCTGAAGCTCGGACGCAGCATCAGGTTTGACCCCGCGACTGAGAAAATCATCGGTGATCCCGAAGCTTCCCGGCTGGCGGTTCCGCAATACCGCTCGCCGTGGAAGTTTCCCGCGCAATACATCTGAACGATGCAGTTGGAGCGCCCGGAGCGCGGCATTCATGCCGCAGAAACGTGGGCTGGCCTGGGGCTGGACCGACATCTCCCCGGTCCGACAGGAGGAAGCCCAAAGATGTGGGTGAGAAGTGTCGGGACGAACGCACGTTGCGGATGGCCGCTCATTTCTGCGGCATGAATGCCGCGCTCCGGGGGCAGTGCGAATGCGCCCCTCCGATCGCCTCCGGTTTCTTTGCGTTTGCTTCCCCGGCGCACATTTGGCAATTCAACCGGACCGATGAGACGATTTGCATTCGCTTTGATGCTGGTGATTGCGGGGATGCTGGGTGCCTGCCGGAAAAAGCAGCCCGAGCCTCCCGCGCCCAAGCCGGCGCCGGTCGCCCCGCCCGCCGGCCCGGTCTTCCGCCTCCACTTCGCCGGCCTCGACAGGATTGCCTCTGACACGAACAGCGCCCGGCTTCACGCGCTGCTCAACAATTCCGAGGCCGTCGCCACACGCCGGCAGATCAACGACCGTCTGGCGCAGGTGTTGCCGGAGGTGCTCTTCGGCCCCGGCGTGGACCGCACCAACCGCAGCGCGCTGATCCGCCCGCTGCTTGATGACCTCGCGAGCAGCAAGTTCCTTTTCGATACGCGAGACGAGCACGCTGCGACCTGGATGCTCACCGTGTTCCTGAACGCCGAACGTCGGGCGGTGTGGAGCACGAACCTCTGGCAGGCCGCCGACTCCGTGCCGGTCGCATTGCCTGCCGTGAATCCGGGCGGCGTGGCGTGGAGCACGAAGACCAGGAGCGGACACCTGTTGACCGTCGCAGCCTTCGACGACTGCCTGATGGTGAACCGGAGTGCGAAGGGCGTGCAGCCTGCGGCGGGGAAGGGTGCCCCGCATCCGGCGCTTTCCACGAACGTGCTGGATATTGTCGCCGATCTTCCACGCTTGCGCGCGACGCTCGACCTGCCGGCGGGCATTGCCTGGCCACACATGACTGTCAGTGTCAGCGCCAAGGGCGACGCGGTCCGCAGCGAGGTCATGCTGAAGTTCGCGAATGCCACGCCGTGGAAGCTCGACGCTTTCCGCCTGCCGACCAACTCGGTCCGCGATCCGCTCATCAGCTTCACGGCGGTGCAGGGCTTTGGCGACTGGCTTGCGCGCCTGCCGGAGTTCAAGGAGTGGGAGCTGAAGTCCGCGCCCAACCAGTTCTTCACCTGGGCGCGCTCGGACGTGCCTTACAACCTCCATGCTGCCGCGCCGATGACCGGGGCATCCAACACCGTCGTCCAGGCCGCGCCGCACGCGTTGCACACGCTCGGGACGAACGTATCGAAGGCGGGCGTCGGGCGGATCGTCTTCACGACCAATCGCACCGAAATCGGCTGGGTTGGGATGCCCATCCTCGTGCCGTTCGTCCGCCCCGCGCCGGAGTCCGGTGATGATTTCCTCCTCTTCGGCAGCATGGCCGGCATCATCCCGCAGGGGCCCAACACGAATCCGCCGCCCGCCGAGCTGCTCGACCAGTTCCTCCCGCGCACCAATCTGGTTTACTACGATTGGGAAATCACCGAGGCGAAACTTGCGCAGTGGGTGCCCATCTTCCAGCTCTCCGCGATGATGTCGGCGACACCCTCGTTTCCGTCGGCGGGCGCGGCGCATCCGTGGCT
>JBAYGL010000556.1:0-3171 GCA_041666725.1 Limisphaerales bacterium | reverse complement strand
TGGCCCTTGGTGTTCCCGCCTCCGACGATGAGGTCCGTCCGGGGATGCCACAGGCTCAGATGTTGCTGCCGGTCCTGCCACCAACGGCTGTCAGCAATCGGAGGCTTCACGATCGCGCTGGCCACGCCCACCCAGCCCTGCGCGCGGATGATCCCCGCCAGTTGATTCGGCAGCGTATAAACATCGGGCGGCGACGGGGCCTTCGCCTCGATGCCGCCGGCATGCCGCGCCACGTCGGTGAAAAAGGCGTAGCCTTGGAAGCCGTCCTCGAAGGGAATCTGCATCAGGGCTTTGATCAGGTGCTGCACATAAGCCTGCCCCGCAGGCGACCAGGAGAACCCCGGGGGAATGATGGAGATCGGGCGGCCCACGTAACGCACGCGTCCGTCAATCGTCTCGACGGGCGAGCCGTTGGGATACGTGAAGGCGCGGTGAAATTCCTCCGCCTTCCGGACCGCCTGCCATGCTGCGGCGTTTTTGCTCTCGATCGCGTAAAGGCTGATCGTCCTGGCCGTGACGAAGTTGTAGAGCGTGCTCGGACCTCCGCCTTCGTGCCAGTAACCAGCGGGCTGCTGTGCTGCGATGACCCGCTTGAAACCTTCTTCCGCCAGCTGCCGCCAGTCCTCCTGCGCGAAGACGCCTCCCGCCCGATACACCGCGTGCAAAAAACAGACGAAATGATTCTGCACGTCCGAAGGGTCGATTGATCTCGGATTTGAAAGGGTCGCCCGCACATGGGCAACGCAGCCGTCCACGCTCCGGCGGATGGTCTTGCGCCAGAGCTCGTCCTCCTCGGCTGATAATTCCGTGCGAATCAGGCTCCACGCCTCAAGCGCGAAGTAAGTCCACCACTCATCCAGCGCGTCTCCCCAGTAACCGCCACGGCTGTGGAGGGGGAACTTGCCATCCGGCTTCATGATGCCGCTCGAATAGCGCATCGAGGCTCGCACCGCCTTGAGCAGCGCCGGGTCGCGGTGAAACTTCCCGGCCTCCGGCGTCACGTAAAGATACGCCAGCGGATAAAGACAGTATTGGTGATAACCCGACGGTTCCTTCCATTCCGGAAACGGGAAGAACGCACCGTCCCCGCGCTGCGATTTCAGCACCGTGGGCACATGGCGGCCGAGATACTCCATCGCCATCGCCCTGGTGCTCTTCACGCCAGCGGGCGGAACCTCCGCAGCGGCGCAGATCAACGCGAGCGAAAGAATGCAGAGGGCAGCCGCAGACCGGCATCGGAACGGATGGGAAATGTGTTTCATGACACTTGCAATATAAGTTCCGGGTTGCGGCTCAACGGAGCCACGCGTCGCGATGCCCGGCGATGAACTCGTCGTCGTTGAGATGCGGATGGGCACGTTGCACGCGGTCGATCTCATCGAGCTGCCCGGCACTGAGCGTCTCGTGCTCGTCGAGGCACCAGAGCCCTTCCAGCAGCCCTTGGCGGCGGAGCACTTCATGCAGACCCGCGATGCAGCCGCGGAAACCATTCGCGGCATCGAAGAACGCGGCGTTGCAATCGGTGATCTCGACGCCGAGCCGCAGCAACTCAGGCGTGGCCCGGGCATGACGGCAGCGCTCAAGCAGCTCGACGGCGCGTCTGGTCCAGACCGACCAGTGGCCGAGGAGCCCTCCGACGATGCGCCGCTCCTTTCCGTCGAAGCGGAAGGGCGTGAGCAGGTCGGCCACGATGTTGTCGTCGTTGCCCGTGTAGAGTGCGATGTCGTCGCGCCCGGCGGCCATCACCGCACGCACGACATCGAGCGTCTGGTAGCGGTTGAAGGGGGCCATCTTGATGGCGACGACGTTTTCAATCTCGGCAAAACGCCGCCAGAAGGCATATGGCAGCACGCGGCCGCCGACGCCGGGCTGAAGGTAAAATCCAATGACCGGGATGATTTCCGCGACCGCTCGGCAGTGCCCGATCAACGCATCCTCCGTCGCATCCCGCATGGCACCGAGGCTCAGCAATGCCGCATGATAGCCGAGTTCCCGCAGGACATGGGCCTCCGCCACCGCCTGTTTCGACGCTCCACACACGCCGGCAATGCGCACCACCGGTCGCGTTGCGCGGTTCATTTCCTCGGCGGCCAGGGCGAGCACCGGCTTGAACAGGCCGATCTTCGGATCGCGAATCGCAAACTGCGTGGTATGCACGCCGACGGCGATGCCGCCGACTCCTGACGCAAGGTAGTAGCGCGTCAACGCCCGCTGCCGCCGCTCGTCCAGGCGACGCTGCGCCGTGAGCGCCAGCGGATGCGCGGGGATCGCCAGACCGCTGAGAAGTTGGGCGTGAAAGTCGGTGTTCACAGTTTCATGGCGTAATGGATCTGCCGCCCCACCTCGACAAAGCCGCAGGAGGGGTAAAGGTGCTGCCCCACCGGATTGTTGACCATGGTCTCGATCACCGCAAAGGCCATGCCTTCGCGCCGGAAGTAGCCGGTGGCGTGTTTGATGAGGAGACGTCCGAGCCCTTTCCCGCGCGCGGCCCGGTCCACGGCGAGGTTCGGGATGCGGCCCTTGCCTGCCTCGCGGTCGAGCCGGGTGGAGATGTAGCCGAGCACCTTCCCGTCGTCCTCCGCGACGAAAACTCCGGAGGGATTGGCCGCGACATCCTCATCCACATGCCGCGCCTTGCGCCAGCGCCAGTCGTGCTCCCCGAGCAGGCCGAACTGTCCCTCCACATTCTGGTCGATGGCGATGCCCTCAAAACCCTCGATGGTCATGCGCTTGAGTTCATCAAGGTCGCTGGATTGATAGGGTCGAATGATCATGGTCAAAAGCGTCCGTCTGTCGTTTCAAAGTGCGTCGGCCTGCCCAGCGTGGCCCCGCCCTGCCCCACCCATCGGGCCGTGGCCTCGATCATCTCTTCGAGCGACACCGTGGGCGGACCGAACAACTCATATGAACGCGTCGCATCCCAAACCCAGGCGGTGGGAGCTTCCGTGCCGGTGATGATGGGCGGACATCCGAGAAGTTCTCCAAAGCGCTGCGCCAGCGAACGGATCGACACCCGCTCCAGTCCTGTGACGTTGAGGGCGAGAGGGGGTGATGCGGCGTGTTCAAGGCACTGGATCGCGCGCGCGTTCGCATCGCCCTGCCAGATCACATTGGCAAAGCCCATCGTGACATCCACGGACACCCCCCGGGCCACCTTCTGCGCGACATCCA
>JBAYGL010000555.1:0-3171 GCA_041666725.1 Limisphaerales bacterium | reverse complement strand
TGGCGCGCGAATCCACGCGGCTCTGGTGCGCCGCCGTCAACGGCGCGCAGACCACGCTCGACCCGCGGCAGATGAAGGACTGGACGCCGAACAGCCGTTACGGGGGCCACGCGTTTGGCTTCACAGGCGTCAAGGAGAAGAAGCTCTCGCAGTTCGACGAGTTCCTCGCCAAGCGCGACACCATTCTGCCCTGGGTCGCCGAGTATTCGCCCTACGCGCTAGTCACCGCTGACGATCCTCCGGTCTACCTCTTCTACAACGCGCCGCCCGCGCTCGGTCAGGAGCAGAAGGACCCGACGCACACCTCGAACTTCGGCGTGAAGCTTCAGGAGAAGTGCAAGAGCGTTGGTGTAGAATGCGACCTCGTCTACCCCGGCGCACCCGGCGTGAAGCACGCATCTGCGCAGGATTATCTCATCGCGACGCTGAAGGCGAAGCGCTGAGGTTTTCTTTGTCAGCGTCCCGCCCGTGGACTGGCATCCGTGAGGCCACCATTGTGCGGATGAACATGTCGGTGCGGCGACAGCACTGGATGCCGCTTCTCGTCCAAACGGCAACTTCAGCCGGCAGTTGGAAATCCGTTTGCGGGTTGCGCAAACGATCCTGACGATGTCAGATAAGCCCTCATAGATTGGGTTTATGCTCAGACAGACTCTTATGTGCTTCCCCGTGATGTCCCGCCGATTTTCCTGCCTGACCGGCTTGTTTTGCCTGTTTGCCGCGCTCGCCGCTCACGCCGAATTTCCAGTTCCCTACAACACTGAACTCGACACGAACTCCGCGCCGATGCCCGCAGCCCAGGCCGCCGCGCAGATGAAACTCCCGCCGGGCTTCAAGGCCACGGTCTTCGCCGCCGAGCCGGACGTGCAGAATCCCGTCGCGCTTGCATGGGATGCGCGCGGGCGGCTCTGGGTGGCCGAGAATTACACCTACGCCGAGCGCACGACGAAGTTTGACCTGCGCCTGCGCGACCGCGTGCTCATTTTCGAGGACACCAAGGGAGACGGGCGCTTCACTTCGCGGAAGGTCTTCACTGACGAAGTGCAGATGCTCACGAGTGTCGAAATCGGTCGCGGCGGCGTGTGGCTCATGTGCCCGCCGCAGTTGCTCTTCATCCCTTGCGCTAACGGCGGTGACAAACCCACGGGCCCCGCCGAAGTCGTGCTGGATGGCTTCACGCCGCCCGCCGAGAACTACCACAACTACGCCAACGGCTTGCGCTTCGGCCCGGACGGCTGGCTCTATGGCCGCTGCGGCGCGTCGGCCCCCGGTGAGGTGGGCACGCCCGGCACGCCGAAGGACGCGCGCATCCCGCTGCGCGGAACGATGTGGCGCTATCATCCGACGCGGAAGGTCTTTGAAGCGCTGAGCTGCGGCACGACCAACCCGTGGGGCCACGACTGGGATGCGCACGGCGAGCTGTTTTTCATCAACACCGTCAACGGCCACCTCTGGCATGGCATCACCGGCGCGCACTATGTCCGCCCGCACACGATTGACCCGAACCCCCGCAGCTACGCGCTGATAGACATGCATGCGGACCACTGGCACTTCGACACCGCGCAGGACTGGACAAAGTCCCGCGACGGCGCGGCGGACGCGCTCGGCGGCGGTCACGCGCACATCGGCATGATGATTTATCAGGGCGACAACTGGCCTGCCGAACATCGCGGACGGCTCTTCACCCTCAACATGCACGGCCGCCGCGCGAACCAGGAAATCCTCGAACGCAGCGGCTCCGGCTACGTCGGCCATCACGGGCAGGACTTGTTCATCGTTCCTGACAAGTGGTTCCGAGGCATGGACCTCACCACCGGCCCGGACGGCGGCGTGTATGTCGCCGACTGGAGCGACACCGGCGAATGCCACGACACCACAGGCGTCCACCGCACCAGCGGCCGCATCTACAAAATCAGTCATGGAGAACCAAAACGTCCTGCGATCACCGATCTGACCCGGCTCAGCATCCACGAGCTGGTCCAGCTCCACACGCACGGTAACGATTGGTTCGTCCGCCAGGCCCGGTTGCAGCTCGCTGCCCGCGCCACCGTGAAGGCCGACGCTGAGGTGGCGGCCACCGGGCTGCGTGCGTTGCTCGCGAAGGACAAGGACGTCGTTCACCAGCTCCGCGCGCTGTGGACGCTCTACACACTCGGTGCGACCGACGAGGCGTTCTTGCTCGCCCAGCTCCGCCACCCGAATGAGCACGTCCGTGCCTGGGCCGTGCGCCTGCTCACCGACGCCTGGCCGCTCGACACCGTCATGAGCGAACGTCCCCGGAGCGCCGGCCTCCGGCCCGGCACAGACACGTTGCCGACTGCAGGCGTGATGACGACACTGCTGAAAGTTGCGAAGTCCGATCCCTCCGCCCTCGTCCGGCTCACCCTGGCCTCCGCACTCCAGCGTCTGCCCGTCAATCAGCGCGCCGGGCTTGCCGGCGCTTTGATCGCGCACAAGGGCGATGCAGCCGACCATAACCTGCCCGCGCTCATCTGGTATGGCCTCATCCCGGTTGCCGAGACGCAGCCGGACGCGCTCGTGTCGCTGGCCGGCCAGTGCGAACTGCCCCTGACTCGCAAGCTCATCGCCCGCCGCCTCGCCGAGGACATTGAGAAGAAACCCGCGCCTGTGAACGCCCTGCTCCAGATCACCTCGACCAGGCCCGAGGCGTTTCAAGCCGACGTTCTCGCCGGTCTTGCAGACGGCCTCGCCGGTTGGCGGAAGGCCACCAAACCCGCAGCCTGGGATGCCCTTGTGAAGCAGCTCGCTCGAACCGCCAACGCCTCGCTTCGCGACCGTGTGCGCGACTTGAGCGTCCTCTTTGGCGATGGTCGCGCCCTCGACGAGGTCAAGCGTGTCGCGCTCGCCAAGGATGGCGACATGAACGCGCGCAAGGCCGCGCTGCAAACGCTCATCGAGAGCCGCCCGCCGGACCTGCGCACCATCTGCGAGCAGCTGATCAACGTGCGCTTCCTCAACACAATCGCCGTGCGCGGCCTCGCGCAGTTCGATGACCCGGCCATCGGTGACAAGCTGGCGAAGAGCTACCGCAGCTTCCACCTGGGCGAGCGCCCCGCCGTGATGGACACGCTCGTCTCACGGCAGTCGTTTGCGAAGGCCATGCTGGCGGAGCTGGCCGCCGGGAGGATCCCGCGCGCGGACGTTTCGGCC
>JBAYGL010000554.1:0-3176 GCA_041666725.1 Limisphaerales bacterium | reverse complement strand
GTAGCGCCCGCGTCTCGCGGGCCGTATCGCCGGCGTCCGCGCCGGCTCGGCTTCGGGGGGCAAGATTCGCCCGGGGCAGACTCCTCGCCGGACGTTGGAGATTGATCGCGTCCTCACGCTTTGGAACACTGCCGCCATGCTCCGACCCCGCAAGAAATACACCGTTCACGATCTCCAGCAGCTCAAGGGCAAACGCTGCCTCACGCACATCCACGTGAAGTCGCCGGAGGAGGCCGCCGCCGCCGAGGCCGCCGGTGTGGACTTGATGAGCTGCCCGTTCGATTCACCCGAGGCGCAGGCGCGGCTGTCCCTGCTGGCCGCCGCCGCGCCCAACAGCTTCATCTCCGGCTCCACGCCGCACGGGTTCGCGTCGCCGGAGGAGGCCATTCGCGTGGGCTTCCGCGCGCTCGAACTCGGCGCAAGCTCGGTCTATTGCTCCGCCAGCCCGTTCATCATCGAGGCGATGGCCCGCGAGCGGATTCCGGTCGTCGGGCATCTGGGAATGGTCCCGCGTCACGTCACGTGGACCGGCTATCGCGCCATCGGCAAAACGGTGGACGAGGCGAAGCTGCTTCATCAGCGCATGAAGGAGCTGGAAAACGCCGGTGCCTACGCGGCGGAGCTGGAACTGGTGCCCCACAACCTGGCGCGCTTCCTGTGCTCGCAAACGAAGTTGATCCTCATGTCGCTCGGCTCCGGCAGCGGCTGCGACACGCAGTTTCTATTCTCCGACGACATCCTCGGCGACTACGAGGAACGCCTCCCGCGCCACGCCAAGGCCTACCGCAACTTTCTGGAGGAACACCGCCGCCTGCAACGCGAGCGCGTCGCGGCCTTCAGCGAATACATCGCCGACGTGAAGGAAGGCCGCTTCCCGGAACGATGCCACCTCGTCGAGATGGATGAGAAACTCCTGCGGGAGGTGATGGGTTCCGTCGGAAAGCCGGTTTCTTGAGCGGTGCTGAAAGCAGAAGGGGCGTGTGGTTTTGGACCTCAAGTGGGCAGTGAAGCGAGGGAGCCCGATTCCAGCATCAGCCTCCCCACCATTTACGGAGCCATGCCTTCACTGCACGGGTTCACCTCAGCTCAAAGATGCACTCCACTTCCACCGCGATGTTCCCCGGCAGCGGGCCCATCCCCACCGCGCTGCGGGCGCCGACGCCGTGGTCCGCGCCGAACACGTCGGCCATGAGCTCGCTGAAGCCGTTGATGACCGCGGGCTGCTGGTAGAAGTCCGGCGCGCTGTTGACCATCCCGAGGGTCTTCACGAGGCGCTTCACCCGGTCGAGGCCGCCCAGTTCGCTCCGCACGGTGGCGAGGATGGCCAGGCCGCACTGGCGCGCGGCAAACTGGCCCTGCTCCAGGCTCAAGTCCCTGCCGATGAGGCCGGTGATCATGGTGTTGTCGGTCTTGAGCGGACCGTGGCCGGAGACGTAGCACATGTTCCCGACGATGACGACGGGCTTGTAAACGTGCGCGGGCTTCGGGGCGGCGGGGAGGTCGAGGTTGAGTTCGGCAATGCGGGCGTCGGCGCTCATGGGCAATGATGTTTTGTCTGTGGATTGATTGAAACGCCGGCGAGCTTCCGGGGCGGGCGAAAGTGCGGCAAGCAGTTTTTCCACGCTGAGTTGCCGTCCGTGGTTTGAAATTTGAGCGAATGGTTTTGCCCGGGCTCAGTTCCCGGTGAATCCTGCCCCATGCGACTGATGCTGGCCGTGCTCTTCCTGATCGTCACCGGAGTGGAAGCTGCGGCCGCGTCTGGCTTGTCCGCCGGCCAGGACGGCGAACTGCGCCTGCGCGACGCTCCGTTTCGCGGCGTCGGCGTGAACTACTTCGATGCCTTCACACGGACGCTGGCGTCACCCGCGAACACGAACTATGGCGCGGGCTTTCAGGAGCTGGCGGCGCGGAGGATTCCGTTCGCGCGGTTTTCAGCCGGCGGTTTCTGGCCCAAGGAGTGGGGGCTTTACCTGACCAACCGTTCCGAATACTTCGCGCGGCTTGACGGCGTCGTGAAGAGCGCCGAGCGGCACAACGTGGGGTTGATTCCGTCATTCTTCTGGCATCTGAGCGCGGTGCCGGACCTTGTTGGCGAGCCGTGCAGCCGCTGGGGCGATCCCGGCAGCCGCACCATCGCCTTCATGCGCAAATACACCGGCGAGATCGTTGCGCGCTACATGCGCTCGCCCGCCATCTGGGGCTGGGAGTTTGGCAACGAATACAACTTGATCGCCGACCTGCCGAACGCCTCCGAGCACCGTCCGCCTGTGTGGACCGTTCTCGGAACCCCGGCGCAGCGCTCCTCCGGGGATGATCTCTCGCACACGGCCATCCGCGTCGCATTCCGTGAATTTGCGATCGAAGTCCGGAAGCACGATCCGCAACGGATCATCATCAGCGGCAACGCCACCCCGCGCGCTTCAGCATGGCATCAGGCGAAGGAGAAGAGCTGGAAACATGACACGCGCGAGCAGTTTGCGGAGATGCTTGCAGGGGACAACCCGACGCCCATGAACACTCTGTGCGTGCGTGGTTACGATCTGGCCGCGGACATCGGGCGGCTGGACCAGGCCATGGCAGTGGCGCGGCTGGCGAAGAAGCCGCTGTTCGTGGGTGAATTCGGCGTGCCCGGTGCTCCCACTGCGGAATCGAAGGCGAAATTCGCCGCAATCCTCTCCGCAATCGAAACGAATCGCGTCCCCATTTCGGCCCTCTGGGTGTTTGACTTCAATTTCCAATCGAAGGACTGGAACGTGAACCCGACGAACGACCGGAGCTGGCAGCTCGACGCCATCCAGCAGGTGAACGAGCGCATCAAAAAGAGCCGCTAGCCCCTTCGTCACTCACCGCCCCGCCGGGCCAGGCTTCCGTCCGCCTTCTCCGTTCCACGGATTCGCGAGCACGCAGCCTGGAAAACTTTTCGCACGGAAATCTCCGGGGAATCCGACGCGAGCCTGCCCAACTCTGCGAGGTCGGACGGCATGGCGACTTTCCCCAACGCCTTCGCCGCCGCGTGGCGGACGTCAATGGCGTTGTCGAAGTTGCGAACGGCCCCCAGCAGGGCGGGCCGGGCGGCGCGACCGCCGATTTCCCCGAGCGCCCAGGCCGCCGCCGCGCGCCAGCACGGCGTGTAGTCCAGATGCAGCAGATGAATCTCCGGCTGTGAAGGATCAGGG
>JBAYGL010000553.1:0-3184 GCA_041666725.1 Limisphaerales bacterium | reverse complement strand
GCCGGCGCGGCTGCCGCCGCAGCGAGCGTCTGGAGAAAGGTGCGGCGCGAGGAGTTCATGCGGTTCAGCTCAGGGTTTGGACGCGGCGTTCTTCGCGTGGGCGGCTTCGAGCATCTTGATCCACGGGCCGACGTAGTGGCCGTTGTCGTGAAACGTGCGGCCGCTGACCATGTTGCGGTCGATCACGCAGGGCTCGTTCACATAGATGCCGCCGCAGACTTCGAGGTCGAACTTGCACTTCGCCACCGTGGCCATGCGCAAGCCCTTCACGATGCCGGCCCGGGCGGGAATCTCCACGCCGTGGCACACGCTCGCCATCGGCAGGCCCTTGTCCCAGAACCAGCGCGTGATGCGCAACAGGTCCTGATCCTCGCGGATATATTCCGGCGCGCGCCCGCCGCTGAAGAAGATGCCGAGATACTCCTCGGGCTTGATGTCCTTGAACGCGATCTCCGCCTCGATCGAGTAACCCTCCCACTCCTTTGTGATCGTCCAGCCCGGCTTCACTTCATGCAGCACCATCTGGTAGCGGCGCTTCTCCGGCGCGGCGACGACCGGCTGGAAGCCCGCCTCGATGAGCCGGTAATACGGATACAGGGTGTCAACGGTTTCCGTGGCGTCGCCGACGATGACGAGGACTTTGGATTTTGCGGTTTGCATGGGCGCAGTCTGCCTGCTTGGCAGCCGTTGTCACTGCAACTATGGTGCTCTGGAACTCAGGTTTTTCGTCAGCTCTCGTCAAGATGCCTGTCCGCCCGAAACGCATCCCGCGCGTGGCGCTCCTCGTGGAGACCACGCGCACCTACACGCGCGAACTGCTCGCCGGCGTGCGCCGGTATCTTGCCGGGAAGGGTCCGTGGTCCACGTTTCTGGAGCTGCGCGCGCTGGATTCCTCCCCGCCGGCATGGCTGCGGCGCTGGGACGGCGACGGCATCCTGACCCGGACGTTCACGCAGGAAACGGCGGACTTGATCGCCGCCTCGGGGCTGCCCGCCGTCGAGCTGCGTTCCACCCACCTCAACACCAGCCTGCCCTTCGTGGGCATGGACAACCATCTCGTCGGCCGGATGGTCGCCGAGCATTTCTTCGAGCGCGGCTACCGGCAGTTCGGCGCCTACAGCCTGCACACCGAACGCTTTTTCGAGGAACGGGTCAGGAATTTCGTCAGCACCGTCGATGCCCTGGGCTGCGCCTGTTCGCTGCTGCCCGAGACGACTTCCGACAGCGCGGCGGACTGGGAGCAGAGCCAGGCGCGGTTGATCGCCTGGCTGTCCGGACTTCCCAAACCCGTCGGCGTCTTTGCCGCCAACGACCAGCTCGGCGTCCGCCTGCTGGATGCCTGCCAGCGCGCGGGCATCGCCGTGCCGGAGGAGGTGGCCGTGGTCGGCGCGGAGAACGAGGAGACGCTGTGCGCCTTCGCCACGCCGCCGCTGACGAGCGTGCGTTTCGACGGACACACCGTGGGTTATCGCGCGGCGGAACTGCTCGACCGGCTCATGCGCGGCGGGTCCGCGCGCCGGCGCGAGATTCTCCTGCCGCCCAAGGGCATCGTGGTCCGGGCGTCGTCCGACGAACTGGTCATCCACGACCCGCTCGTCGCGAATGCCGTGCGCCTGATCCGCGAGAATGTCGGCGGCGGACTCAACGTGGACGATCTCTGCCGCAGGCTGAACGCCTCCCGCAGCACGCTCGACCGCCGCATGAAGGCCGCGCTGAAACGCTCGCCCAAGGAGGAAATCCTCCGCATCCGCTTCCGCGAGGTGGAGCGCCTCCTCCTTGAAACCGATCTCACCATCGACGCCATCGCCGCGCAGACCGGCTTCGCGCACAGCCACTACCTTCAGGCCGCCTTCAAGGAATCACGCGGCCAGACGCCGGGGCGGTTCCGCCGCACCGGTGCCGGCCCCGCGTGAGGGCGCATCTTGACACTGCCCCCGGCCTCCGATCTGGCAGGCAAGCGGGGACGCTTGCGGCACGGCCGTCCGGAGGCCGGCGCTACGTAGCGCCCGCGTCTCGCGGGCCGTATCGCCGGCGTCCCGCCGGCTCGGCTTCGGGGGCAGTGTCAAGATGCGCTCCCTGCGTGAGCCGGCGGATTTTTCGCATGGCCAGCGGGCGGCGTTTGGTTTGAACTCCGAGACCAGTGAACGCCACCGCTCCATTTCCCGCCGCCTGGCCCGAGCCGCCGCGCCGCACGCACGAAGGCCTCCACGTCCGGCTCTCCCCGCTGCGCGCGGACGAGGACGCGGCGGAACTGTTTCAGGCCGGACACGAGCCGCCGGAGGCGCGGGAAATTTGGCGTTATCTCTGGCACGGGCCTTTCGCGGGTGAGGCGGAGTTTCGCGACTGGCTGCGCGGCGTGCAGGACGGCGCGGACCCGCTCTTCTTCACCGTCACGAGCAAGCAGGGCGGGCGGCGCGTGGGGATGATCTCCATCATGCGCATCACCCCGGCCCACGGCGTCGCCGAGCTGGGGCACATCTGGTATGGCCTCGCCGCGCAACGCACGCCGGTCAACACCGAGTCCGTCTTCCTGCTGCTGCGGCATCTCTTCGACGACCTCGGCTACCGGCGCGTGGAGTGGAAGTGCGACGCGCAGAACGCCCGCAGCCGGGCCGCCGCGCTGCGGCTGGGCTTCCAGTTTGAGGGACTCTTCCGCCAGCACATGATCGTGAAGGGCCTCAACCGCGACACCACCTGGTTCGCGATGCTCGACACCGACTGGCCGGCGCGCAAAGCGAACTTCGAGCGCTGGCTCGCGGGCGAGGGGCGGACGTCGTTGTCCGCGTTGAACGGCGTGGCGGGCCAGCCGGGATGAGGTGAGGAAGTCCATTGTTTTGCCGCAAAAGGGCGCAAAGCAGCGCAAAGAGGTTTAACCACGGATGCACACTGGTGCGCGGCGCCCGTCGTGCCGAAGTCTGACGAAGGCGGAATGCCGGAGCGCTGCAAGTGCGGCCAGACAATAGCCCAGGGTGAAGCCCTGGGTTCAACGCCCCCAAGAAACCTCAAGCCCTGTAGGGCGAATGGCGCTTAGATAAGCCGACGGCTGTTTGAGCGGGTTCTGCGCACGCCGCGGCGCGGGCGGTCGCGCTGTTGGTGGCGGGGCCGGGTGAGGAGCGGATACTTGGGCCGGCGTTTGAGGGCGCGGGGTTCGCGCCGGCCGGGTCGTTCGGGCACCAAATCTCGG
>JBAYGL010000552.1:0-3204 GCA_041666725.1 Limisphaerales bacterium | reverse complement strand
GGAGGCCGGGAGGGCAGGGGCCGCGCAGCGGGTTCGCGTCCATGAAGTTGATGTGGTCCGTCAGCCGCATGAAGTCGCCGGGGCGGAAGCGGCGGTTGATGCCGCCGGCCGCGCTGGTCAGCAGCACGTCGCGGATGCCAAACTCCGCCAGCACGCGCACGGCGAAGGTGACTTCCGCCATCGAGTGCCCCTCGTAGTAGTGCGCGCGGCCACTGAGCACGATGACCGGTGTTCCTGCGAGTTTGCCCAGGATCAGCCTGCCGGAATGGCCCTGAACCGTGGGGCGCGGAAAACCCGGCAGTTTCGCGTAGGAGATTTCCTTCACAACCTCCACATGGTCCAGAACGGATCCGAAGCCGCTGCCGAGCACGATGGCGAGTTTGGGTTTCAGTGCTCCTGCCCGGACCAGGCCGTGCAGAGTCCTCGCTGCCGCCTCCCGGCTCATAGTGGCCTGCTGACTTGCTTTCTCATCGCGCGTTATTAGGCTGCGCACCCTATTTGACTTATGCAATTGAGCAACGAAGAAATCCGCCGCTACTCGCGCCACCTCATCCTGCCCGAGGTCGGCATGGCCGGGCAGAAGAAGATCAAGGGCACCTCCGTCCTGTGCATCGGCGCGGGCGGACTCGGCTCGCCCATCGCGATGTATCTGGCCGCCGCCGGGATCGGCAAGATCGGCATCGTGGACTTTGATACGGTGGATTACTCGAACCTCCAGCGCCAGATCCTCCACACCGATGCCGACGTGGGCCGCTCGAAGGCCGAGTCCGCGAAGGAGACGCTCGCGGGCATCAATCCAAACACCGAGGTCGTCCTCCACAACACGCGTATCTCCGCCGAGAACGCCCTCGACCTCATCCGCCCCTACGACATCGTCGTGGACGGCACGGACAATTTCCCCACGCGTTACCTCACCAACGACGCCTGCGTGCTGCTCAAGAAGCCCAACGTCTATGGCTCCATCTTCCGCTTCGAGGGCCAGGCCAGCGTCTTTGCGCCGCACCTCGGCGGGCCGTGCTACCGCTGTCTTTACCCCGAGCCGCCGCCGCCCGGCATGGTGCCGAGCTGCGCGGAAGGCGGCGTGCTGGGCGTGCTGCCCGGCATCATCGGCTGCATCCAGGCCACGGAGATTTTGAAACTTGCGCTTGGCAAGGGCACCACGCTCGTCAACCGCCTCGTGCTCTTCAACGCGCTGGACCTGAAGTTCCGCGAGCTCAAGCTGCGTCGCGATCCGAAGTGCCCTCTCTGCGGCGATGCACCGATCATCAAGGAGCTGATCGACTACGAGATGTTTTGCGGCATCCAGCCCGCGTCCGCCGAGCCGGCGTCGAATCCGGACGAGGTCACCGTGCAGGACATGAAGAAGGCGCTCGACGATCCGAAGCTCGGCATCAAGGTCGTGGACGTTCGCGAGCCGGACGAATACGAGATCGCCAAGGTCAAGGGCGTCCCGCTGCTTCCATTGAGCGAGCTGAACCAGCGCTTCACCGAGCTGGACCCGAACCAGCAATACTACCTCCACTGCAAGGGCGGCGTGCGTTCGCTCAAGGCGTTGAAATTTCTCCGTGAACAGGGCTTCAAGTATGTGAAGTCCGTCAAAGGCGGCATCGGCGCATGGTCCGAAGAGGTGGACCACAGCGTGCCGAAGTATTGAGGGGCATCGTAGGGCGAGCTTCCAGCTCGCCACGCGAACCGCAGGTTCGCAGTGAAAGGTTCCGCACCTGCATCGCGCGACTGCGTCGCGCGGAGGCGGGCAGGATGCTCGCCCTACCGCTGGGCGCATTCTCAGGCGTCCCGTTCGCGCCGCCGTTCCTTGCGTTCGCGTGCCGCCCGCTTGAGCCAGTCGGAGGTCGGGGCCGCTTCACGCCGCTCCGTGCCGAACAGCTTGAAGAAAAATGCGTAGCCGACTCCCAGGCCGAGCCATTCCAGGCCAAGGAGTTTCCACTGCGGCTGCAAGTCGCCGCCCAGTTCAACTTCCCAGATGCCAATCCAGTCTTGCCGTCCAAAGCGCGCGCTGGATTCGTTGGTCTCCGCCACCGGCACCGCCAGCAACGTCAGGCCGAACACCAGCACCGTCAGCAGGGTGAGAAATTTCTGGTTCTGAGTCAGGTTGTGCATGGGCGGGTTGGGCTGTTTGTAAACGCTTGGGCGGGGCCGGAAGTGTCCGTCACTTCAGATTGCTCGCCGTCGCTTCCGCCACACTCTTGCGGACTTTGACGAGCAGGGGAGAGGAAGTCGGCTTGCCATCGCCGGCGCTCTGGCGGGCGCTGCGGTTGATGACGTGGCAGAGCCGGTCCGTTTCCGGCACCCAGCGGGCACAGTGCAGAAAGATTTTCCGCTCGGTTGCACCCGCGTCGATCTGCACTCCGTTAAGCCCGATGTCGGAGACGATGATGCCGTGCGGAAGGTTCTCGATGTCGAGATCCACGAGATTGGTCTCGCCGTTGCGCACGACGCGCAGCCAGGCGGGGACTTCGGTGCCGGGTGCGATGGTGATTTCCGGGATGCTCGTCGGGATCGCGCCCACGGCGGCAGCGGGCAGCGGGGACGCGGAGTTTTGCAGCGACAGGAAAACCTTCGGCGCGTCACCGAGCTTGAGCATGCCGAAGTTGTTGAGCGGTTTCGTGACGGCTTGCCCGTCCACCGTCGCCGTTGCTGTGAGCTTCACCTGCTTCCACGTTTCACTGCTGGTTTCGGCGTCGGCGCTGGCGAAAATGCTTCCCATCGCTTCGAGGTGACCGGCCTCCACCACAAGCGGCGTTGAGGCGATCCAGCCCTTCGGCATTCCGGTGATGTCCACGCGCACAGCCCCGGCGAATCCATCCACGCGATCCAGCTTCACCGAGAAGTTCCGGCCCGAGCCGCGCGGGATGGTCTGGTTCGCGCCGGTCAGCGTCGGGGTGAAGTCCGGCTTCGCCTCGCGCACAATCAGCCGGTAGGCGTAACGGTCGCCGCCAAAACCCTTCGACTCCGTGACGCGCACAAGGTAGCTGCCGCCGGCGGGGGGAGTGAAGTTCACGCGCGAATCCGTGCCGAGCTTGCGCTCGCCGTCATCGTCGTTCGCGAAGGCCAGCTTGAACACCGGCAGGCCGTTGGGCACGAGCTTTGCACCCGGGGCGTGTGGCACGACGACATAGGCCAGTTCGTCGAGCGGGTGCATCACCGGGCTGGTGTCGAAGTAGGCGATCCGCGAGCCCCGGTTGT
>JBAYGL010000551.1:0-3205 GCA_041666725.1 Limisphaerales bacterium | reverse complement strand
CGCTGTAGCCTAGATCACCGCCGTCGGGCATGGCGTCGCGGGCGTTGACGCTCAGGTTCAACAGCACCTGATGAAGCTGGGTCGGATCGCCGACCACCGGCCAGAGGTCGTCGGGCACGTCCACGTGGACCTGGAGGTTGCGCGGGAAGGTCTCGCGGGCCATGTGGGCCATCTCCTTGACGATGTGCTTCGGCTGGAGCTGGACGCGCTCGCCCTCGATGCCCCGCGCGAAGGTGAGCACCTGCTTGACGATCTCCGCGCCGCGCCGGGCGCTCTGCGCAATGATCCCGAGCTGATGGGCCGACCGCTCATCCGCGGCGGCGAGCTTGAGCATGTCCGCGCCCATGAGGATGGGGGCGAGCACGTTGTTGAGGTCGTGGGCGATGCCGCCGGCCAGCAGGCCGATGCCTTCCAGGCGCTGCGCACGCAGGAAGCGCTTCTCCAGATTTTTCTTCTCCGTGATGTCCTGCTTGATGGCGATGAAATGGGTGACGTGGCCGTCGGTGTCGCGCACGGGCGCGATGGTCATTTCTTCAAAGTAGAGCGTGCCGTCCTTGCGGCGGTTGTGCAGCTCGCCGTGCCACACGTTGCCGGCGAGGATGGTCTGCCAAAGCGCCTGGTAAAAACCGGGCGGGTGCTCGCCGGACTTGAGCACGCGCGGATTCTGGCCCACGACCTCCGCCCGCGAGTAGCCGGTGAGCTTGGTGAAGGCATCGTTGACCCAGCGGATGACGCCCTGCGCGTCCGTGATCACGATGCCGTTGGCGGCGGCGTCCAGCGCGGAGCCCTGGAGGCGCAGCCGCTCGGCGTCGCGCCGGCGCTCGGTGATGTCCTCGATCATGCAGAGATGGCGCGGGTGCGCGGCGTCCCCGCTCTTCAGCAGGGCAATCGTCATGCTGACCCAGACCACCCGGCCATCCGGCTGCAGGTAGCGCTTCTCCATCTGGAAGCCGCTGATCTTGCCGGCGTTCATCAAGGCCATCTGCTCGCTGTCTCCGTGCACATCCTCGGGGTGCGTGATGCTCATCCAGTCGACGGTCTGCAGATCCGTCCGCGGCCTGCCGGCGATCTCGGCAAACCGGCGGTTCACCTCCTGGAAATGGCCGGTGATGGAGTCGATCAGAGCAATGCCCAGCGGCGCTTCCTCGAACATGGCGCGGAAACGGACCTCGCTTTCCCGCAATGCCTGCTCCGCCTGTCTCCGCTCGCCGATGTCGCGGCTGATGCCGATGAGGCCGAGCGTTTCCCCGCCGGGACCGTAGTAGGGGGTTTTGAGGGTTTCGAATTCCCCGCCGCCGCCATTCTTGAAGGGAACCCATTCCTCGTTGCGATGCGGCTGTCCGGTGGTGAGCACCTCCCGGTCCTTCATCTGGTAGCGTTCAGCAGCATCGCGCGGCACGATGTCCCGGTCGGACTTCCCGACCAGTTCCTCCTCCCGCATCCCGGAATAGGCCTCGAAGGCCCGGTTGCAGCCGAGATACACGGAGTTGCTGTCCTTGAAGAAAATCAGGTCCGGGATGGAATCCAGCAGCGCGCGCAGCAGCGCGCGGTCACGGGCCAGCCGTTCCTGGCTCTCGCGCAAACGGGTCTCCGTCTCCTTGCGCGCGGTGATGTCGGTGTGCGTGCCCATCATCCGCAGCGGACGGCCTTCCGCGTCTCGGCCGATCACACGGCCAACGGAGAGAATCCATTTCCATTCTCCCGACTTGGTGCGCTGCCGGCATTCCACCTGATAGTGAGGCGCTTTGCCATCAAGGTAATCACGGTGCGCCTGCTCCACGCGCGCCAGATCATCGGGGTGCAGTCGTTCAGTGAAGGCGGCGTGGGACTCATGCAGTTCCTCCGGGGCGTAGCCCAGCATCGTGGCGTAGTCAGGGCTGACGACCGCCCGGCCTGTCGGGAGGTCCAGATCCCAGATGCCCTGGCTCGCCGCTGACAGCGCCAGACGAAGCCGCTCTTCACTCTCGAACAGGGCCTGCTCGGACTGCTTGAGCTGTGTGACGTTGGTTGAGACGCCGCCCACGGCGAAGACCTTTCCGGTCGCGTCGAACAGAGGAAACTTCACGGTCAGGTAGCTCTGGGCCGCCCCGCGTTCCAGGTTGCCCTCCTCGAACTGTATCGGCCGCCCGCTCCGGGCCACTTCGAGATCGTTGGCATGGTGCGCCGCCGCAGTCTCCGCCGGGATCACGTCGGAGCGAAGCTTGCCCGCCGAACATCCCTCGGGCTGACCGATGACCCGGTCCAGCGCGGGATTGGTGTAGAGGAAGCGGCCTTCGAGATCGACCACGTAAACCAGCGCGGTGGAATGCGTCATGATGGACTCCCTCAGCCCGCGCTCATGCGCCAGCGTGGCTTCCGCCGCCGCCAGCGCCGCTTCCCGCCGCACCGCCGCCAGCCCGTAGGCCAGGTCGTCGGCCAGCTCCACCAGCAGCCTTACCTCCTGGTCATCGAACCGGTTCTGCTCGCTGGAATACAAGGTGAAGGCGCCCAGCACGCCACCCATCCCCAGCAGGGGCAGCGCCACGGATGAGCGCATCCCGCACTCTGTGGCGCGTTCCCTCCAGGGAGCCATCTGCTCCTCGGTGAGAAAGTCACGGCAGATCACCGGCTGCCCCAGGCGAATGCAAGTTCCCGTGGGCCCCCGCCCCTTCAGCGTGTCGTCCCACCGGACTTCGATGCCGTCCAGATAACCGCCACCCTGGCCGGCGTAAGCCGCAACCCGGACGGCCGGATCGGGAGGCGTCACCAACCCCACCCATGCCAGCCGGTGCCCGGTGGCCCCCACGAGCGCATCGCAGAAGCCCTGCAACAGCGCGGCCTCGGTGGTGGCGCGCACGAGCACCGAGTTCGCCGCGCTGATGGCGGCAAGCGTCCGGTTGAGCTGATGCACCCGCCGGTCGTTCCGCACGACCACGGTCATGTCGTTCGTCACCGCCAGCACCTCGCGCACCGAGCCGTCGGCCTTGAGCAGCGGTGTGAAACTGTAGGCCAGATGCACATGGCCGGAAGGCAGCGCGATCTCCACCACCTCGGTCTGCGGCTTGCGGGTCTCGATCGCGCGGTTCAGGACGGGCAGGTAGGCGTTCACCATCTCCGGCGGAAAGACCTCCTCGTCCCGCCGGCCCAGGACCTCCTCGATCGATTTGCGCGCCTCCAGCAGCCCGCGCGCGTTGAGAAAACGAAACCGGCGGTCGGCATCGTAGAT
>JBAYGL010000550.1:0-3211 GCA_041666725.1 Limisphaerales bacterium | reverse complement strand
TCATGCCGTCCCGGCGGCACGTCGGTGGGATGCAATGTCAGCCACACCTGCCGCGTCAGGCCGGGTGCCGCACGAATGACGAAGGCACCGCCCTCTCGTCTGGCTTCCGGCAGAGCTGCGGCGACAGGCTGGCCGGATTGCGTGTCGGTCCATTGGACCTCGTGGACGGTGATCCATGCAGGATTCTCACCGCCCGGCAAACCCGTGATCCGCAGGTTCAGCGTCTCGTCTTCGTCACCCGCATTGCTGACGTTGAATGCGCCGGCGCGAAACTCGTTCCGCATCATCGCCACGCTCACTGCGGCCCTGCCCGGGTTGCGCGCGGCGTGAACGGGCGAGAGCGGGTCCCATGATCCAGACTGCCATGCGGTCAGGCGTGGCGCTCCCGTGGCGCGCCAGACCGCCGCCTGGGCACGGAACACCCGCTGATGCGCCTCGTTCAGCGGCAGGAGCGCCTGGAAACCCTCGTCATAGTGACGCGGCAGGTTCGGGATTTGAGCTTCGACCCGTGCCAGTTGTTCCTCCACTTGCATGCGGACGGCGGCGGATACCGTTGCGTTGGCCGAGAGCTTTCGCACCGCCTGGGCGTCGGCACGCAGTCTGCGCGCCACCGATTCACACGACTGTCGCGCCCGGGCGAAGGCTTTTCCGTCTGTCACGGCCTCGCCCGCCAGGGGGAGGTTCAGCAGCGCCGCCTGCCCGCGATACACTTCCACCTCGTCAGCGAAGTTGTAGCTGCCGCCTATCACGACGAGCATGATGTAGCGTCCGTGGGTTCGCAGCGTGTCCGTCCAGAAACGATGCACCGCATAGCCGGTGGCAGGCGGCACCCCCTGCCTCGCACCCAAGGCGGTCAGTTCGCCCGCTTCGTGGAAGTTCTTCCCGTCGTCACTGGCGAGCACATAGATCGCCGTCGGCCAGGCGACGCCTGCGACGCCCGCCGCGGTGTTGAACGAGGCGCCGCAGACCGGTTCCACTTTGCCAAGATCGATTTTGATGACGGCGGTCTTCACCCCCTGCCAGCCAACCGTGCTCTTTTGCGTCCAGAAATAGCCTGTGGTGTAGACGCCGTCGGTGAGTTGCTTGAGGTCGTCGGGGTCGGTGCAGTAGTGGTAGTCAGGGCGCGGGGAGAGCGTGTAACTCCTGCCCAGCGCAACGTTCTCACCTGGGCGGACGAGGGACGGGGCAGGGGCAGCAGGGGCTGCGGCGGCAGCGAGGACAACTGCGGCGAAGGCCCAAAGAAAGTCGAAGGGCTTCATAAGTTGAGACTCTTTTGACAGGTCCGCCCTGTGCGCGCACGAAAGAAAGCGTCTTGATCCGAGGACTCCACTCTCGCTCGTTGGCTTGAACAGATGAGTGGCAAACGCAGGTTTCCGCCTTCACTTCTGGACTCACTTCTTCATGGTGTGTCCCGCCCGCATGAACGCCTCCCGCAAAGAACTCGTGGAACAGGCCATCCGGTTTCGTTCGCCGGCGCGCGTGCCGGTCGTTTTCTGGAACCGCGATCAGACCCAGGGCGATGTGATGCTCTACCATCTGTCGCTGGGTGCGCCCGGCGACGGGACGCCCAACGCCTGGAACTGGTCCGAGAACGAATGGGGGTATCGCCTCGAATCGCTGGGGGATGGCACGATGGGACATCCGGTGGCACCCGTTTACGCGGAGCTTCCTCTCCCCGGGGCCATTCGCGTGCCGGCATTGCGCGAGGCTGAACGGATGTCCGCCGTGCCGGCCTTTTTGGAGACGTGCGGCGACCGCTACCGCCTGGCCAGCTTTGATCTGAGCGGGTTCACTGTTTACACGCTGCTGCGCGGCTTCGAAAACTCCATGCAGGATTTCATTCTCGATCCGGAAGGCTTCTCTGCGCTGATGGACCGGATCATCGCGTTCGAGTGCGATCTGATGCGGCTGGCGGCGCGCCACGGATTCCACGGCATCCACTGGGCCGACGACTGGGGCACGCAGACAGGCCTGATGATTTCGCCCGCATTGTGGCGTCGGCTCTTCAAGCCCCGCTACGCCCGGCAGTTTGCCCTCGCTCACGAGCTGGGCCTGCACACGTGGTATCACTGCTGCGGCAACTTTGACTTGATCCTGGACGATTTCCACGAGATCGGCGCGGACGTGATCAACATTTCGCAGCCCAACGTGGTGGACGTGGCGGCGGTGGGCCGGCGGCTGCGGGGCCGGCAGTGCTTCTTGATGCCGGTCAGCTACCAGACCGTTTCCATCCATGGCACGCCGGCGGAAATCCACGCCGAGGCCCGGCGGCTCTACGACTCGCTCGCCGGGCCGGAGGGCGGCTTCATCGGCTACGTGGAGGAATACAGTGTGATGGGCATGTCGGCTGAAAACTACCGTGCCTGTGCCGACGCGTTTCGCCGCCTGGTTTAGTGTGGACGCGTTAAGCAATGAATTTTGATCCGCAATGCTCATGCGGGAGTTTGGTAAAATGAGCCTTCTGGGTCGCGTTTGTTTGCATGCGGCGGAGAATCCGCGGCAAGGGCGACACGGCTTTCCCCTTGTTGGATGGATTCGCTGAGGCCGTCGTAGTTTGCAGGGAGGATGTGTTTGGAGCTGCGAGCTCCGACCGGCCTCAACTTTCCGGGCCATGCTGTGGTCTTCTTGTTGAATGAAATGGTGAGTCTTGTTTTACTCGACGCATGAAGGCCAAAAAGGTCATTTCCATGGAGAGGCATATCACAAGGCGTCAGATGCTCGGTGCCGCAATCGCCGGCGCATCGGGCGTTTTGGCTGAAACAATCATGCGTGCGGATGAGCCCCGGGCCGGTCTGCCCGCCAGCGCGGCCACCGCAGACCCAAGAATCCGCGGACCGTTCCCGATCCTCTCGACGCCTTTCACTGCATCGGGTGCGGTGGACTTCGACGTGCTCGCCCACCAGGCACGCTTTGTTGATTGGGGCGGGTGTCCGGGCATGATCTGGCCGCAGTCGGGCGACAGCGTGGATCTCCTGACCACCGACGAGAAGCTCCGCGGCATGGAGGTGCTGGCCGAAACGACGCGTGGCCTGCGCACGGCACTGTGCCTCGGCGTGCAGGGCAGGGACACGGCGGAGATGCTCGTCTTTGCGAGACATGCCGAGAAACTCGCACCGGCGGCAATCATTTCACGGCCGCCGGACTCTGGCCTGACGGAAGACGACATGCGTCAGTATTGGCGCGCGCTGGCGGCGGTCGCGAAGCGGCCCGT
>JBAYGL010000549.1:0-3213 GCA_041666725.1 Limisphaerales bacterium | reverse complement strand
TCGCCGCGATGGGCGCCACGCACGCCGAGCTGCCGTTCGTGACGCGCGGCCGCGGCTGCGACGAGTGCCGCGGCAGCGGCTATCGGGGCCGCGTGGGCATCTACGAACTGCTTCTGATGGACGAGCCGCTGCGCAAAGCGCTGCTCGGAGGTGCCGACGCCACCGAACTGCGTGCGCTCGCGCTCGCCGGCGGCATGCGGTCCCTGCGCGATGACGGGCGGCGGCTCGTGGCCCTCGGAGTGACCACGCCAGAGGAAGTGCAGCGCGTTGCGATGGCGTGATGCCGTGCGGAATATCCGCAGCAAATCAGCTGGCCGCGGCATTGTTCAGCGACTCTCGGTCCGGATCCAGCTTTAGTCCTAACTCGCGAGCGACAGATGGACATCGCGTCGTCAAGATTTCGATCTCGCGGGTGGTGTAGCGCCGTTGTTTTGGAAGTGTGCATCTCGCACCGCACGCTTTTGTTCGCCATGATTGTCGGTTGGCGGGTTCCGGGTGCCCGCATCTATTCGCCGCAGTACAGACGATCTTCGGCCACCCGAGCAGCTCCTGCGCCATCATTCAACTCTCGGCAACAGCCCGAGGAGAGCTCATGCCCGGCAAGAAGTTCAAGTTCCCTGACTCGAACGACGCATCGTCAAACAAGCCGGCCGTCTTTTGCACCGCTGAGCGCGTGATCAACCTGTACAACCAAGAACACGACGCACCCGCGCATCGCATCTCGAAGAAGGTACGAGCGTGGTTCTTCGCGGCCGCACAGGGCAAGGGTTGGACGGGTGTTCACTTCATTCCAGAGGTGCAATCAATGCACGGGGCCGGCTGCATGCTCTGGGTTGCCCAAGACCGGGCAAACATCACGATCACCAAGACGGTGCTTGTTCTCGTGAGCGGCAGTGAATAGTAGTCCGGCCCGTTCCCTTCAGTGCTCCGGCAGATCGCTCCTGCAGACCGCCCACGCGGGCGCACGATCCCGGCTGGTGCGTGCGAGAACGGCTGCCCCTATGTTGAAGCGCTGTAGCAAGACGCGCTTCCTGACTCAGGAGTTCACCAAGTGAGCAAGTGCATTCCCGCCGTACTCCTCGTGCTGTGCGTTGCCTGCCGAACCGATGGTTCGGTCCCCGAGAACGTGAGCGGCGAATGGCGGGTAGCGAAGTTCACCAGCATTGGCGCGCCGCCGCAAGACTCCGTGCGCTGGCTCGGCGCTCCCGCGAGCTTCTCCGCTGGCGCAGCAACGATAGGGACGGTCACCTGTCAACAACCGACATATAACCCTAAGGCTATCCCCAGTGAAGCAATCTCGCCGGCAGAACTCGTGGTACTGCAGAGTAGAACTGCTTGGGGCCAGCCGACGGAAGTGATGCACAACATCTGTGGGGAATTGCAGAAGCAGGAACTGCACCTGTCACTCTGGGTCTTTAGGAATGGCACGCTTGGGGCGACGGTTGACAGCGCCGCGCTGTTGTTGGAGCGGGCACGCTAACCTGACCACCAGAGAGCGCGGAGCAGTAGCGCGTGGTGCCGGAGGTGGCGGCGCTCGAGGGAAGGCCTCACCGCCTGGGTGACTCCGCGTTGGGGGTAACCTCGTAGCCGCCCGGCCGGCCGGCCGCGCGCCATTCCTGAAGCTGCGTATAACCACGCGCCTTCATGCATGGTGGGATGTAACCAACCAGGCGCAGTTCGAGCTCACGTGGCGTCGGGAGCGTGATGAACTCTCTGTGCGACGCCGGCATTTCGCGCACGATCAGGTCGACATGCGTGCGGTCGACATACCGTTCCGTCGCGCCGCCAACGGCGACATGCCCGAGATAGCTCTTCAAGCTCGGTAGATCGACGAGATCTGCATGGAGTTTGCCAACTGTTGCGTGGTAGTTGCGACACGCATGCGCGGCTTTTTGATCGATCTTGTGTCCAGCGAGCCGCATGACCTCCGCGAATCGACGAATCAGTTGCTTGGAGGTACAGAGCTCCCGGTTCTCCTTGCCGTACATCATGGGGAGCACGTGTTGTGTCGGCGACGTGTCGCCGCCGTCCGAGGCGACCTTCGCCCGAATGCGCGCAAGCCACGGCCGCAGTGTGGTTTGCAGCGGGATGACGCGAAGCGCGTTCAGGTTCTTCGTGCCCGCGACCAAGGCGACTCCTTCCCGCTCCATCAGGTGCTTCCCACGCCATCTGGAGATTTCCCCGATCCGCATGCCGGTCGCGAAGGCGACCGCGAGCGCTTCGCTCGTAAGGGGGACGAACCGGGAGCGCTGGCACGGTCTTGCCCGCACGTGCGCGTCATACCACATCGCGGTGAGGAGGATGTCAGCAACCTCATCGGCATCGAACGCCTTCGGCCGGATGACTTCCCGGACGTCGCCCGCCACGATGCGTTCGCGACGGGCCCGTACGCCTCGAGGGTCAGCCAGGGAGATGCCGAAGTAGGGACATGCGTCATCCGGATACGTAAAGTGCCATAGAGCGAGAAGCGCCGCGCGGGTGTTGTCGCGGGTTCGCAGCGCGGCGGGAACTGCCCGTCCCTGTCGTTGGATGGTCAGTTTACCCAGGAACTCCCGGACGGCCTTTCGTTCGAGCGCGACAAGCGGCGTGTGGCCGAACACCGGATTGACGTGGCAGCGAAAGGCCGATAGGCGGTTGATGCAGGTGTTGTGCAAGCGGCCGAGCGTGGATTCTAGATGCTTCAGGTACTGATCGGCGGCTTCTGCGACGGTCAGGCGCTCGGAGAGTCCATTGCCGGCAACGCGCTTCCGTCGGGCGATGTACTGCGCGTACCCGCCGCGCATCATGATCCAGTCGACGGCGGCGGCCCGGTCGTCCGTTGTGTGACCGGCCTCTGGCCAGGAGGGGCCGCTCGGGTAGAAGAGGGTAACGCGACCCAGGCCGCCGAAGCGGCGATGACGGAGATCCAGCGTCCAGCGCGTGCCGTTTCGCGACCTCCGCTGCTTGAGTCGGCGGACGAGTTCAGCGGCGACCTTCGCTTCCTCCGCGGTGAGGTGACCCGCCGTCATGTTAGGCAGCATCTATTCGCGTCCCCCGCACCACGTCGATGAACCAGGACGCCTTTGGCACGGGTCCCTCCTTCATCTGTTCTCGTGTTTCGAGATAGTTGAGCATCGCCTGCGGTGCAATCACTGTGGCCCCGTGCCCTCGCCCAGAGCCGCGGCGAGCAGACGGGAGAACCCCAGCGGCGATGGCACGCTTGAGCTCTCTTGC
>JBAYGL010000548.1:0-3238 GCA_041666725.1 Limisphaerales bacterium | reverse complement strand
TGTCGGGATGGAGTCGTTGTTGCTCGTAACCATCGGCTCCCGCCACCATGTCTTCCCCGTGCCCGGATCAAGGGATGTCACGGATGCGTCGGTCCAGACAATCAACTGCCGCCGCCCCCCGGCCCGGATGATCAGCGGCGAACTGTTCGACACGGGGTCGTCCAGTGCCTTCCATATCTCCTTCCCGTTCCTCTTGTCGAGCGCCACGACGCTCGCTCCCGGCTTGGCCCCGGTGAACAGGATCAGGAGATTTTCCTCAATCAGTGGCGATGGCCGGCACTGCAAGACCCGCACTTCGTATTCCTTCCCAAGATTCTTTTCCCAGAGCACGCCGCCGGATTGTGCGTCCAGGCAGTGAACGTGACCGTTTCCGCCCAGCATGAAGACCTTGCCGGCCTCGACAATGGGCGTCGCGGTCGGGCCGCCGGCCTGTCCGGGGACGAAGGCCCAGTCGGGGTAGGTCACCTCGTAGGAATGCGTCCACAGCAATTTCCCCGTCTCCTCGTCGAAGCACTGGATGCGCTCCCTGGCCGAGGGGTTCGTCAACTGCGCATCGGTGACGAAGACACGACCACGAGACACCACCGGGCTCGACCATCCAAAGCTCACCGGTTTGCGCCAGCGAATCTTCAGTCCACCGGCCGAGAAAGATTGCAGAATGCCGGCCTCGTTCCAGACGCCATCGCGATTCGGTCCCCGGAACTGCGGCCAGTCTTCCCCCGCTGCGGAAACCGTGAGCAGCAGCGACACCGCAAACACGACAGGCCATTCGGTCTTCAGGAGGCGACTGTTCATCGGGTCATGACGTGGCCTTTCAGCATACGGGGTCGAAGCGAAGTCAGGTCTACACCCGCCAGCGTCGGATGCAACAGCAGACGAACGGCGAGCAGGTAAGAATCAGATTGATGCTTGATGCGCCGCACTGGAGTTCGCCGGTCGCTTTGTTCGCCCGCCTTGAGCGCAGGTGGCAAACGCATCGGCTGTCAGGGCTGGCTCCCGCGCATTCGCTCAAACCGCTGCAACTTTCTTGTCGGTCGCGGCGTGCGTCCCTATGTTTCCGGCGCACACGACGACAGATCGCATGGACAATCAACCAATTCAGCCGCGCAACTTCACCCGCTCCGTCCTGCCGTGGATCGTGGCGGGAGGCGCGCTCGTGCTCTATCTAGTGACCCTCGCCTCGTGGGTCACGCTCCCGTCACTGGGCCTGACCGCGCAGGTGCTCGGCTGGGACTGGTGGAATCCGAAGCTCGGCCGTCCGCTTTACCATCTGCTCACGCTGCCCGTGAAGGTGCTGCCCGCGGGGACGCAGCTCTTCGCGCTCAACGCCTTTGCCGCCGTTTGCTCGGCGCTTACGCTGGCGCTGCTCGCCCGCAGCGTCGCGCTGCTGCCGCAGGACCGCACCCGCGACCAGCGGGCGCGGCAGCAGGATGAAACGGGGCTGCTCGCCATTCCTGCCAACTGGCTTCCGCCGCTGTTCGCCGTGCTCGCGTGCGGCCTGCAACTCAGCTTCTGGGAGCACTCCACTGCTGCGACCGGCGAGGCGCTCGACCTCCTGCTTTTCGCGGCGCCCATCTGGTGCCTGCTGGAATTTCGCCTCGCCCGGGATGACAAATGGCTCGCCCGCTTCGCCCTCGCGTGCGGCCTGGGCTTCGCGAACAACTGGGCGATGGTCGGCTTCGCGCCATTTCTGCTCGTGGCGCTCGTGTGGGTGAAGGGGCGCGAGTTCTTCAACCTCCGCTTCCTCGGCCTCCTTGCCGCATGGGGCGGCGCGGGCCTGTTGCTCTACCTCTTCAATCCGCTCACGGCCTCGCCGGAATTCGGTTTCAGCTTCGGAGATATGCTCAACGCGGAACTCGGTGCGCAGAAGAACAACCTTCTGTTCAACCCCAAGGGCCGAGTGCTGTTGCTGTCATGCGCCACGCTGCTGCCGCTCGCGCTCATCGGCGTGCGCTGGTCCTCCGGGTTTGGCGACGTGAGCGCAGCCGGCACCTTCCTCTCGAACCTGCTCTTCCGTTTCTTGCACGCCGTCTTCCTCGCCGGTTGCGTGTTCATGACGTTGGATCAGGCGTTCAGTCCGCGCGCGCTCGGCTACGGTCAGGCGCTGCTGCCGTTCTACTACCTCGGCGCGCTGGTCATCGGCTACTGCGCGGGCTACTTCCTGCTCGTGTGCGGGGCGAAGGAGGAGAAGGCGTGGCAAAAGCCCGGCCCGCTCGGCAGGGCGCTCAACTTCGCGTGCGTGGGCATCGTGTGGCTCGGCCTCATCGCGCTGCCCGGCTGGCTGGTGATGAAGAATCATACTTCCCTCCGCGCGCAAAACGGCCCGGCAGTGCGTGAGTTCGCCGCGCAACTGGCGAAGGGTCTGCCAGGCCAAGGCGCGTTCGCCCTGAGCGAACAGCCCACGCATCTGCTGCTGGTCGCCGCACACTTTCACGGCCAGTCCTCGCCACACATCCTGCTCGACCCCCGGATGCTTCAGCTCACGCGCTATCACCGTCAGCTTGCCCGCCGCCACGCCGGACGCTGGCCCGATCCCGGTGCGACGCCGGATGCGCAAGTCATTCCGCCCATCGCCATCGCGCAATTCCTCGGCATGCAGACACACTCGAACCACGTCGTCCTGCTCCACCCGCCGGTGCCTGCGATGTATTTGGAGAATCTTTACCCGGAGCCAACAGGGCTGGTCAACGAGCTGCGGCTCTACAACACGAACCAAATCGTTCCGCCGCGCCAACTGGTTGGCCCGGCTGCTTCGGCCCTCTTCACGGCAATTTGTGATCCAATGCTATGGGAATCGTCCGTCTCGTTTGCGGACTCTTCGCCCGATATCCAGGCGTTGCGCGCGTTTCACTCGGCTAGCGCGAACGACATCGCCGTGAGCCTTCAACGAAACGGCGGGCTTACCAACGCCGCCCAAGCCCTCGCCGCTGCCATCCGGGCGAACCCCTCCAACCTTGTCGCCGTCCTCAACCGCGACTTCAATGAGTCCCTCCGCACCGGCAAGCCCTCCGCCAGCGACCCCGCCAAGGTTGCGCAGGAACTCCTCGGCCCAGGCCAGACTTGGGCCACCGTTCTCGCCAAACACGGCCCGCCGGACGAGCCGAACTTCTGCTTCGCGCTCGGCCAGTTGCTCCGGCAGTCCGGCCTGCCGCGCCAGGCCATCATCCAGTTCACCCGCGTCACCGAACTCGCGCCCACCAACGCCGCCGCGCACCTCATGCTGGCCGACACCTTCATC
>JBAYGL010000547.1:0-3240 GCA_041666725.1 Limisphaerales bacterium | reverse complement strand
CCATTCGAACCGGATTTATCCGTGCCACCCGCGCCATCCGCGGGCAACCTTCCCTCCACCATGACCACTCCCCGCCTCGTCATCGTGGACGGCATCCGCACGCCGTTCTGTAAAATGGGCTCCGACCTCGCCGCGCTCGGCGCGGATGAACTGGGCCGAATCGCCACGCAGGCCCTGCTCACCCGCACCGGCCTTGACCCCGCGCTGATTGATGAAGTCATCTTCGGCTGCGTCGGCCAGCCTGCCGATGCGGCGAATGTCGCCCGTGTCATCGCCCTCCGATCCGGCATCCCCGAGCACGTCCCGGCCATCACCGTGCATCGCAACTGCGCGTCCGGCATGGAGTCGCTCACGCAGGCTTACGAAAAGATGACCGCCGGGCGCGGCTCCATCTTTCTCGTCGGCGGCACGGAGAGCATGAGCAATTATCCGTTGCTCTACACGAAGGCTGCGGCGGAGAAGCTCGCCAGGCTCGGACGCGCCAAATCCTTCGTCGAAAAAGTTTCCGCCCTCGCCGCGTTCCGCCCGGCCGACTTCAAGCCGCGCGTCGCCCTCCAGCTCGGCCTCACCGACCCCGTCTGCGGCCTGGGCATGGGCGACACCGCCGAACTGCTCGCCCGCGAAATGGGTCTGAGCCGCGAGGAACAGGACGCCTTCGCCCTCGAATCCCACCAGCGCGCCGCCGCCGCGAAGAACAAGTTCGCGGAGGAAATCTGCCCCGTCTTCCCCACGCAACCCGGGACGGGGAACGCCAGGACCATAACGGCTGACAATGGCGTGCGGGAGTCGCAAACGATGGAAGCCCTCGCCAAGCTCCGCCCTGTCTTCGAGCGCCACCACGGCACCGTCACCGCCGGCAATTCGTCACAGCTCACCGATGGTGCCGTCGCGCTGCTCGTGATGACCGAGGGACGCGCCGCCGAGCTGGGCTTCACGCCGCTGGGCGCGTTGCTCGGCTACGCCTACGCCGGCTGCGATCCTTCGCGCATGGGCCTGGGCCCCGTGTTCGCCATCGCGAAGGCCGAGCAGAAAACCGGTCTCGCCGCGAATTATGCCGACCTCGTGGAAATCAACGAAGCCTTCGCCGCCCAGACGCTGGCGGTCCTCAAGTGCTGCGAGTCCGGGGAGTTCGCGAGGAAGATGCTCGGGCGCGTCTATCCTGTCGGCGAAATCCGCCGTGACCGGCTCAACGTGAACGGCGGGGCCATCGCGCTCGGCCATCCCGTCGGGGCCTCCGGCGCGCGCCTGGTGCTGACGAGCCTGAAGGAACTGAAACGACAAAACCTGAAACGCGCTCTCGTGACCGTCTGCGTCGGCGGCGGTCAGGGCGCGGCCCTCTGGCTGGAGGCGTTATGAGCAGCCCGCGAATCACACGGATGGACGCGAATGCAGTGGAGCGCGGACGCCCACGTCCGCAGCCCGCAGTTACGGACGTGGGCGTCCGTGCTCCTGCGCGGCTCACCTTCGTTGCTCGTCGTTTCCACCCGCAACTGGAGGATGCTCAATGAACATCGCGACCCAACCTCCGGCCGGACAACTCAATCTCGACGTGATGAACGCCCCCCAATCCCCTTCCGCGCGGCCCGAGTTCCGCAACACCCGCCGCGAGATCGTCGGGGACGCCGTCGCCGTCCTCACCTTTGATCGGCCCGATTCCGCCGCGAACATCTTCGACCGCGCCACGCTTGAGGAGTTGAACGCCCATCTCGAAGCCGTCGAGATGGACTCCCGCCTCCGCGGCCTCGTGCTCACCAGCGCCAAGGCGTCCATCTTCATTGCCGGCGCGGACCTTCACTCGTTCTCCACGGCAACGCCCAGCGCACTGCGCGAGACGGTCGAGTTCGGCCAGCGGGTCTTCAGCCGGCTCGCGGCGCTGCGGATTCCGACCGCCGCCGCGATCCACGGCGCCTGTCTGGGCGGCGGCTTCGAGGTCGGTCTTGCGTGCGACTTTCGCCTGGCCTCGCCGGACAAGGCGACGAAGCTCGGCCTGCCGGAAGTCCAGCTCGGCATCCTGCCGGCGTGGGGCGGCAGCACCCGGCTCCCGCGCCTCATCGGCCTGCCCAGGGCGCTCGACATCATCCTCGCCGGCAAGACGCTCGCCGCCAAACCTGCACTCAAGCTCGGCATGGTGGATGAACTGGTTCCACACGAATACCTCCTCGCGGCGGCGGTGAAGCGCGTCCTCAAGTGCCCTGGAAAACCGCGCCGCCATGACCCGTTCGCAATCAAGGCAACCAACAACCTGCCTGTCGCGAGCCTCATCTCGATGTGGACACAGCCGAAGCTCTTCAAGAAGACGCGCGGCCACTACCCTGCCGTGCTCAAGGCGCTGGAAGTCGTGACCCTGGGCGCGAGTCGCTCCGTGGAACGCGCCTTGAGGCTGGAGGCGGATGCGATCTGTCAGCTCGCCCAGACCGAGGCCGCGAAGAATTTGATCCGGGTCTTCTTCCTCCAGGAGCACGCGAAGAAGCTGACTTTCTCCGTAGCCGCCGACGTAAGGAGGCGGACCGTTCCGGGCGAAGGGGAAATCCGCCTCCTCACCTCGGCGGCTACCAAGGTGGAGCGCGTCGCTGTCATCGGCGCGGGCGTGATGGGCGGTGGCATCGCCCAGTGGCTCGCGGCTCGCGGTGTCTCCGTCATCCTGCGCGACATCAACGCCGACGCCGTCGGGCGCGGCATGGCGGGCGTCGGCAAGCTGTTCGCCGACGGCGTGAGGCGCCACAGCTTTACGGCCGTCGAGGCGCGCGCCGCCCTGGACCGCATTTCGCCGGTTGTTCAACTGCCTTCGCTCCGGCGCGCAGATGTCATCATCGAGGCCGCCGTGGAGAAGATGGAGTTGAAGAAGGACATCTTCCGCAAACTGGAGCAGCTCGCCGGGCCGGACACGATTCTGGCCACGAACACCTCCGCGCTCTCCGTCACCGAACTGGCCGGGAGCCTGGACGCCGCCGAGCGCGTCGTGGGCATCCACTTCTTCAACCCCGTCCACCGGATGCAGCTCGTCGAGGTCATCCACACGCCGCGAACGAACCCCGAGGTCATCCGCCGTGTGCTGCGTTTTGTGCAGCAGATGGGCAAGCTGCCCGTGCTCGTGAAAGACAGCCCCGGCTTCGTCGTGAACCGCGTGCTGATGCCGTATCTCGTCGAGGCCGCGCGGCTCTTCGAGGCCGGTGCCGAGGTCGCGGACATTGACGAGGCAATGCTGGATTTCGGCATGCCGATGGGTCCGCTCCGGCTCGT
>JBAYGL010000546.1:0-3254 GCA_041666725.1 Limisphaerales bacterium | reverse complement strand
CCGGCCGTCGGCGGGTGACACGCCCAGCAAATGCCCCGCGCTGTGGACGAGCAGCTGCCGCTCACCCGCGAGCGTGACGAGCATCGGCGACGAGTAAGCGGCCTTGTCCTCCAGCGTTTTCCACACGAGCGAGCCGCTGACCTTGTCGTAGGCGATGAGCATCCGTCCGTCACGCCCCTGCGGTTCGCCGGCCAGGACGAGAACCTTGTCGTCCACGATGAGCGGCGATGCGCCCATGCCGAAGTAGAGGTTCGTGCAGCCGTTTTCCGTGAAGAGATCGTGCTGCCAGAGCAGCCTGCCCGTCGCGGCTTCGAGGCAGCGGAACTGCCCCGTGCCACCGAGCGAATACAGCCGGCCGTCGTGCCACGTCGGCGTCGCGCGCGGGCCTTCCCCGCCCATCCACTCGTGGAACCGCGCCGCGTAACCGTGCGCCCAGACCTCGCGGCCCGTCGCGACTTCGTAGGCCGTCACCACCTCCTGCTCGCGCCGCTGCTCGATGGTGAACGCCAGCCCGTCCGCCACGACGAACGACGCGTAGCCGCCGCCGACCGGCTGCTGCCACAGCCGCTTCGGCGGGGACTTCACCCAGTCCACGTTGATGAGCTGCTCCGTGTAGTGGCCGTCGCGCTTCGGCCCACGGAAATTGGTCCAGTGGGGCGGCGAGGATTTCTTCTGCGCGGGAGCCGGCGCCTTTGCTGTGAATGCACCGCCCGTGGCCGCGCGCGCTTTCTCCAGTCGTTCGTAGTCGGTGACTTGCCACGTCGGAATCGGAATGGGCCGGCCCTGCATCTCGAAGCGCAATCCGGCGAACTGGTGCAGCAGGAAGAAAATCGCCGCCGCATAGAGCAGCGAGAAGAGCCCGACGCCCAGCGTGCCAAGGAGCTTGCGACCGAGCGTCGCCGGCCCGCGCCACAGCAGCCACAGGCCCGCCGGAGGAAAGGCCAGCGTGGCGAACCGCAGCCGGCGGGCGGCGGAAACGGGTTCAGCGACGGATGGTTGAGGATTCATGGCAGCGCGAGCGCAAGATAGCGGGCCTGCCGCACCCGTCCACGTCGAACCGCCCGTAGGAGACAACGTGAGGAGTCTCTCGCTTTGCTGCTGTCTCGCGCTCTGACTTCCGCGTTCCGCGATAGATGGAGACTCCTCACGTCGTCTCCTACGCCCGAAGCTTGAATCGCCCCTGCCCGACGTTACGTTTCCGCCGGTGCAACGTCAGCCCGCCGATTTTCTCTCCGAAGCCCTCCGGCTTGCGGGCGACAGCGCACACAGCGGCGGCGGCCCTTTCGGCGCGGTCATCGCACGCGGCGGCGAAGTGATCACCACCGGGACCAACCAGGTCACGAGCACGAACGACCCGACCGCCCACGCCGAAGTCGTCGCCATCCGCGCGGCCTGCCGACGGCTCGGCACCTTTCACCTCGACGGCTGCGTGCTCTACGCCAGTTGCGAGCCGTGCCCGATGTGCCTTGCGGCGATTTACTGGGCGCGCATTCCCCGCGTCGTCTTCGCCGCCACGCGCGCGGACGCCGCCCAGGCCGGCTTCGATGACGCGGCGATCTACGCGGAGCTGGCCAAGCCACCCGAGGAACGAACGGTCTGCATGGAACACGCAGCCGCATCGGACGCCACCGCTCCGTTCCGCATCTGGAAGGCGAACGCGCGGCGCGTGGATTACTGACACAGCATGCTCCACGTCCACCCCATCACGACGCTCGACCACCCCGCGCTCCAGCCTTACCTCACGATGCGGCGGCAGGAATCCCACCGGGAGCAGCGCATCTTCGTGGCGGAGGGTGAGACCGTCGTGCGGCTGCTGCTGGAGAGCGACTTGGAAGTCGTGTCGATGCTGATCCAGGAAAAATGGCTGGAGCGCCTGAAGCCGCTGCTCGCGCGCCGGACCCAGGACATCCACGCGTTCGTCGCGCCGAAGGAGGCGCTGGAGCAGCTCGTGGGCTATCCGATGTATCAGGGCCTGCTGGCGATCGGCCGGATTCCGCCCGCGCCGACGCTGATCGACGTGTTGCAGCGCAGTCCGTTGCCACGCCTCTTCGTGGCCGTGGACGGGCTGGGCAACGCGGAGAACCTCGGCAGCCTCGTGCGCAACTGCGCGGCCTTCGGCGGGCAGGCGCTGATCGTGAGCGAGACGTGCAGCAGCCCGTGGCTCCGCCGGGCCGTGCGCACCTCGATGGGGACGATTTACCAGCTCGACATCGTGGAATCAGCGTCGCTGGCGGCGGCCTTGCGGGACTTGCGGCTGGCCGGCGTGCGCTGCGTGGCGGCGCATCCGCACACGGACCGGCGCACGCTGTCGCAGTCGGACTTGCGCGGCGACTGCTGCATCGTCTTCGGCAGCGAGGGCACCGGGATCTCCCCCGAGGTGCTGGCCGCGTGCGACGAAGCCGTCCAGGTGCCCATGGCCAACGGTGTGGACTCGCTCAACGTGGGCAGCGCGGCGGCGGTGTTTCTCTACGAGGTCGCCCGCCAGCGCGGGCGGGGATGAGGCAAGGATGCCCGTGGAGCGCGGGCGTCCTCGCCCGCCTGGCGCAGACGACCGCCGAAACGATGCGAACCCCTGGATTACACGGGCACCCGCAAAGCGGCCCGGAGGGCCGCGCTCCGGCGCAGTGCCCGAAAGCACCCGCACAGTTCCCCAGCCCCCTTTTGGGATTTGCCAGTCCCCTGCCCTTCCCGTAGAAAGCACGTTCCCGCCACGGCGGGGATGTGATGAAACCAGCAGTCGAACTCTATGATACGACCTTGCGCGATGGCTCGCAGGGTGAAGGCGTCAACTTCTCGGTCGCGGACAAGCTCCGCATCGCCGAGCGCATTGACGCCTTCGGGATTCATTACATCGAGGGCGGCTGGCCGGGCAGCAACCCGAAGGACATCGAGTTCTTCGCGCAGGCCAAGCGGCGCAAGTTCAAGCACGCCAAGCTCGCGGCGTTCGGCTCCACACGCAAAAAGGCCACGCCCGTCGAGCGCGACGACCAGGTGCGCCTGCTCATCGAGGCCGAGACGCCCGTCGTGACGATCTACGGGAAGACTTCCATGCTGCATGTGAAGGAAGTCCTCCGCTGCACGCCCGACGAAAACCTCGGCATGATCGGCGACACCGTGCGTTACCTGAAGGACCACGGGAAGTTCGTCATCTACGACGCCGAGCATTGCTTCGACGGCTACAAGCTCGACCCCGAATACGCCATCGCCACCTGGCAGGCCGCCGAGCAGGCGGGTGCGGACATGGTGGTGCTGTG
>JBAYGL010000545.1:0-3271 GCA_041666725.1 Limisphaerales bacterium | reverse complement strand
GCGCAAAAGACAGTCCGGACCCGGCGGGGGCGCATCACACCGCGCCGGCCTGGCGCTCAGGCGAAGGGATTCAGCACGGAATGCCTCCCGGCGCGGTGGCTGTGTGCGATGGCGCGGGTGATGATCCCCTTGGCAAGCTGCACGGCGCGGGGCAGGGCGTGGCCGTGGGCGCAGTGCGCCGCGATGGCGGCGGAGTAGGTGCAGCCGGTGCCGTGGGTCGAGACGCCGCGCACGAACGGAGCGTTGAGGAGCAGCTCGGTTTTGCCGTCGAAGAATATGTCCACCGCCTCGCGCATCCCGCGCAGGTGGCCGCCCTTGACCAGTGCGGCGCACCGGTAGCGACGGTGGATTTCCCGCGCGGCGTCCCTCAGATCTTGCACCGATTTCAACCTGGTGCCGGTGAGGATTTCCGCTTCGTCCAGGTTTGGGGTGACGAGCGTGGCGAGGGGAAGCAGCTCGTTTTGCAGCGCGCGGAGGGCGGCCGGCTTGAGCAGGAGCGCGCCGCTGGTGGCGACCATCACCGGGTCAACGATCAGCGGCGGCCTCGGGCCGCGCAGCTTCCCGAAGAAGTCGGCGACTTCGCGGATGTTCGCGGTGTTGAAGAGCATCCCGGTCTTCACGGCGGCGGGACGCAACTCAGCGAAGACTGCCGCGAGCTGGGCGCGGACCATGGCGGGTTTCACTGCTTCGATGGCGGTGACGCCTTTCGGATTCTGCGCCGTCAGGCAGGTGATGGCGCTCGTGCCGTGAACGCCGAGCGCGGCGAAGGTCTTGAGATCCGCCTGGATGCCGGCACCGCCGCCGCTGTCAGAGCCGGCGATGGTGAGGGCGACGGGGAGTGAGGTCATGGGAGCAGGATCAGGGTCAAGATTAGGAGCGGGAGGGCGCGAGCAGGTCCTGCTCCTGATCGTAATCGTGATCCCGCTGCTCTCCGCTCACTTGAAGTTTGCGTCGAGTATTTCGACGCCGGCCTCTTTCTTCACCTTCTCCAGATACTCGGGCAATTGCTTGTCGGCCTCTTCCTGCTGGAGGTTTTCACGGATGCGGTCCTTGATCTTGTCGAACTCGATCTTCCTGGCCGGGTTGCGTTCCAGCACCTTGATGATGTGGTAGCCGAACTTGGTCGTGACCACGTCGCTGACCTGGTTGGGGCGCATTCCGAAGGCGGCGGTCTCGAACTCCAGCGCCATCTGACCGCGCGGGAAAACGTATTCGCCGCCGCGCTCCCTGGAGCCGTTGTCCTGCGAGAACTCCTTCGCGAGCTTGCCGAAATCCTCGCCGGCGCGGGCGCGCTTGAGCAGCGCATTCGCAAGGTCCAGCTGGGCCTGCATCCTGTCGGGGGGCAGTTCGGCGCCGGTCTCGGAGTTGCGCGTGGCGAGCAGGATGTGCGCGGCGCGCACCGTCTCAGGCTGCTCAAAGCGTTTCGGATTCTCGTCGTAAAACTTCTGCACACGTTCCGGCGGCATCGGAATCTTGTTGCGCACTTCGCGGGTCACGACCTCCTCGACGATGGCGCGTTCGGTGAACTGCGCGGTGAACGACTCGGGGGTCATTCCCATGCCCTGCACCTGGCGCTTGAACCCCTCCTGGGAACCGGCCTGCTTGATGAAGTCGGCCAGCATCTTGTCGGCGGTGGCCTTTCCTTTGGCCTTGTCCGCCTCGGTGGCCTTGCGCTTGAGCACTTCCACGACGATGAGCCGGTCGAGCAGCTTCTTTTCGACCTCGATCCGCTTTTCATCCGGCGGCGGCGGCTGGCCCCGCGAGGCGGCGGCGGTGCGGAAATTCATGAACGCCTCGTCGAGCTGCTTGCTGTTCACCTCGAAACCCTTGCCGCGCGCCAGCACGGTGGGCGGGAAGAGGCTGTCGGTGCTGACCACCGGTTTGGGGATCGGCGGCGCACCCGTGGGTTTGGCGTCGTTTGCGGCGGCGGCGGACAGCCGGCAGACTCCGGTGGCGCACAGCGCCGCGGCCAGCACGGGGAACAGGAATCGTTTCATAAGCGGCGGCAGGTCAGAGCTTGACCACGCGGACATTGCTGAAGACGGAATCGCGGCGCATCTCTTCGAGCAGTTCCGCCGGCGGTTCGCTGTCCACGTGGAAGACCGAGAGGGCGTGGCCGCCCGCGTGGTCGCGGCTCAGGCTGAGGTTGGCGATGTTGACGCTGTGCTTGCTCAACAGCGAGCCGACGTAGCCGACGATGCCGGGCCGGTCCTGGTTGTTGAACATGAGGAACGTGCCGTGGATGGGGATTTCCAGCGGGTTGCTGAAGAGCCGGACGATGCGCGCGTTGTTCGGCGAGCCGAAGAACGTGCCGCCCGCCGAACCGACCTTCTCGTCGCCCTTGAAGAGCTGGACGTGCAGCCACTCGTTGAACGTGACCGGTTCGCCCGACCGCTTCTCCTCGACCGTGATGCCGAGCGTGCCGGCGATGCTGCGCACGTTGATCGGGTTCAGATCCTTCACCGCGGCGCGGGCGAGGAAGCCCATGAGCACGGAGCGGGTGATGGGGTCGATGTTGGGCAGCTCCTGCGCCTTGCCGCCGTAGGTGATGTGCGCGCGGTCCACCTGCTGCGGCACGACCTGCGCGAGCAGCTTGCCCAGGGCCTCGCCGAGCGCCATGTAGGGCTTCACCTGCTCGAACGTGCGGGCGTCGAGGAACGGCAGGTTCACCGCGTTGCGCACCTCGCCGGTGAGCAGGTAGGAGGTGATGACCTCGGCGACTTCGATGCCGCATTTCTCCTGTGCCTCCTCGGAGCTCGCGCCCAGGTGCGGCGTGAGGATGAGGGACGGATGCTTGCGGAACGGATGGTCCGCCGGCAGCGGCTCGACGCAGAACACGTCCAGTCCGGCCCCGGCAACCTTCTTCGAGTCGAGCGCGGCCAGCAGGTCGTTCTCGGCGATGATTTCGCCGCGCGCGCAGTTCACGATGCGCACGCCGGGCTTCATCTTGGAAAACGCCGCCGAGTTCAGCATTCCGCGCGTCTGCTCCGTGACGGGCAGATGGACGGTGATGAAATCGGCCTCCTGGTAAATGGCATCCACGTCGGCGGCGAGGGAAAAGCCCAGCGACTTCGCCCGGGCCTCGGTGAGGAACGGATCGTAGGCCAGCACCTTCATGCCGAAGGCCAGCGCGCGTTTGCCGACCTCGGTGCCGATGCGGCCGGCGCCGAGCACGCCCAGCGTCTTGCCGTGCAGCTCCACGCCCATGAACAGCTTGCGGTCCCACTTGCCGGCGACCATCGAGCCGTGCGCCTGCGGCACCTTGCGGGCG
>JBAYGL010000544.1:0-3277 GCA_041666725.1 Limisphaerales bacterium | reverse complement strand
TGCCGAACCGGGTCTTCTTTCCGGGCGGCGCGCAGTTTCGGTGGTGGCCGTAGCTCAGTTGGTAGAGTCCCGGATTGTGATTCCGGTTGTCGTGGGTTCGAGCCCCATCGGTCACCCCACCAAACACAGGCATTCAGGCGGTTTTCTCGTTTTCGGCTGGGTGCTCTATGGCCAAATCCTGCCCAAAGGGTCGCAGTTTATTTGCGTACTCGGCAAGGTGGCCGGGTGACAGGTGCGCGTAGCGTTGCACCATCTGCGGACTTGCCCACCCGCCCAATTCCTGCAGGACATTGATCGGCGTTCCACCCATCGCGTGCCAGCTTGCCCACGTGTGGCGCAGGTCGTGCCAGCGAAAATTATCCAGTCCTGCTCGCTTGCGTGCTCTGAACCATGCCGGCCCGATCGTGTGAATTTGCTCGTCTCGCCACGTGAACACGAATCGCGCATGCATGCCCTTGCGATCCTCAAGGACAGCCATGGCTTCATCGTTGAGCGGTATCGGAATCGCCTTGCCTGCCTTGGCTTGGTCGGGGTGAATCCACGCCTGCCGCGTGTCCATGTTGATCTGCGACCATTCCAGACTCAGAACATTGGCAGCGCGCAGCCCGGTGGTGGCGGCCAATGTCGCCATTTCAGCCAGGTGCAAAGGCAATTCCGCGATCAGGATAACAAGCTGTTCACGAGTAAGGTAGGCCACCCGTTTTTGCGGCTCTGGCAGCTTGCGGATCCTCGGTGCCGTGTCGAGCCAGCCATAGTCGACGGCAGCGTTCAGGATGGTCGATAGCGCGGCGAGGTAGCGGTTCACGGTGCCGTTGGCCACCTTGCGGGTTTGGTGTTTCTTCTTGCCCGCGAACGTCGGCTCTTCAAGGCGGGCGGCGATCAGGTCTTCCACGGTGTCACGGGTGACCTCGCGCAGGGGCTTCCCGTTCAGGTGTGCGGTCAGCCAGCGCAGGCGGTCTTTGTCGTCGGCTATGCTCTTTTTGTGGCCATGCTCTGAGAGCCAGCGCTTTACCGCATCATTCCACGTCCGCGACGACTCACCCAGCTTCGATTCACGCCAGAGGCGTGCCTTTAGGCCGTCGTGGACTTCCTGCGCTTGGGCCTTGTTGGCCGTGCCAGTAGTGCGTCTAACTCGGCGTCCATTGTGCCGAATGTCGAGCCACCAATACGGGGAATTGTCAGGCTTGAAGATTGACACGGGTCGGCCTCTGCGCGGTAGTGTGACCGTAGCCACTCGGTCAGATCGTCGTCGATAAAAACCCATGACTTGCCCGGCTTGGCGGCTGGAATCAGGCCACGGCGGGCGCGGCGCTGCACGGTGTCCGGGTGCATCTTCAGGAATGCCGCGGCTTGGTGCAGGTCAAGGGTATTCATGGTGTGGGCGAACGGACTGAATCAGATTCTCAGCGGGTACGCGGCCACGTCCTGCCGGTTTTGGCTCTGGCCACGATGCATGCGTATTCCCTGTCTCGCTGGGCGCGGCCCTTGACTGGTAGCGGCGCTTTGCCGAAACGATGGCGGACGTAGGCACGCAGCCTGATGACAACTTCGCTGTCTGTGAATTGCTCGATATTCAATTGGAAATTGCGCGTTCTCATGCGACCTTCTCCCGGTTGCGGCCTGCGGCTGCAGGCCTGTATTCGAAGATTTCCGCCGTGCCTATGCTGTCCAGCATGACGGCTAGCTTGTCCTGCATCTGGCGCAGTTCGGTGGTTACGCCTTGCGTGTTGAATAGCTGGCGCAGGCGTGTGTTTTCGGTTTCGAGTTCGGCGACGCGGGCCTCAGCTTCCTCGGCTTTTTTCTTCCACGAATCGCGCTCGGCTTTCACCCATTGAGATGCGCGGAGGTCAGACGGTGAAAACATTGCGCCGGTTTTCTTGCTGTCGTAGAGCACGCCGACATCCACCCCGGCATTGATGATCTGCCAGCCATCCCACTCCTTAACCTGATGCGGCACGAATCGAACATCCGACAGCAGGCGCAGGGCGACAAAGGCGGCGAAGGTGATCGGGCTGCTGCCGTTTTCCCATCGCCAAACGGTGGCGGGATTGACGCGCAGAAATGCGGCGCACTGCTCGACTGTCATTCGGTGCACCAGCCAGCGCACCTCCCTGAACTGCTCGGGCGTTACCCGCTCCCACTCCGCAGCGCCTTCCATCCACAGCGGCTCGTGCATCTGGCGCCGTGGTTTCCCGCGCAGGTTGTGGCCGTGGAAATCTTGCGGCGGATAGACCGTTCCATCCGCGAAAGGCTTGTCGCCTACTGGGTCGAGCACCCAATGCACTGCCGCATCGGTTTTCTTGCACATTTTTTCGGCGGTGATAGTCTTGTCGTCGTCCTGCTGTTCCATGGTCACCCCCGAGTCAGTTCGTCGCGGTTCTCGACTCGGGGGTTTGTTTTTTTCTGCACCCCCACATGCGCGCCATCGGCGCACGGATTCATCTGCCGCTCGGCATTTGCCTCCGCATGTTCCCGGTTCCAATCATCCAGATCCTGCCCGCGCAGCCATAAATCCGGCTCGCTCGGTGGCCACCATCTATCGATCGTTGGCGACCATGGCGGCTCGAGCTTTTTATGCAGGGAATTCCCTTTTAAAACAATCTGCGCGGAGTTATTGAATCGAGTCCGAGAAGGGCAAACCGTCGCTGTATTAGCCTCAGCACGCCGCCCGATGGCCCATATATCGAACCGGGTTTGAAGCTCTTCCCCGCCATTGATCCGCACGCCGCATACCCGCTTGACGATCTCGCCCGGATAACGAGTGCTTTCCCTTTCGGTTGTGGCGTTTCCCAAACACGTTTTGCGGGCTTCTAGCGCCTTCAGGTAGCCGCCGTGGTCCTTGAGCTTCAGCGCCCGGTGCGCGTCGCCTAGCACCTGCTCTAGCGCCGTTGGAATATGGTCCAGCCGGTAGAGCTCTCGCGCCGGGGTGATCGGGCCGACGCCGAAGAACTGAAACTGCCGGATGCCCCATACCCGAGCCCACACTACGGCGCGCGGCGCGGTGACTTCGGCGGGCTGGTCGGCTTCGTTGTCGGTGCCGACTCCATGGCCGTCGATATTCTTGGATATGTACATCGCCACGTACTGCGCCGCGCTGCCTTTCGCTGGATCTATCGCTGTGGCGTGGAATCGCGCTTCGGCGGCTCCGTTTTCGTTTGGACTGTCCTGCAAGGCGTACTCCCGAAGGATGGCCAGCAGCGCGCCCGCCTGACTGGGGTGAACGAATACGATGACATGCCAGTGAGGCGTCGCGTCGTGATGGGGTTCGACTGTACGA
>JBAYGL010000543.1:0-3292 GCA_041666725.1 Limisphaerales bacterium | reverse complement strand
GATACCATTTCGGAATGGAAGTCGGTGGAATCGGTGGCGGACCACGACGCGCCTTGCCTCCCTCTCCCTTCATCGGATGATGGGAGAGGGCCGGGGTGAGGGGTCGCGTGCGTCGGCGTTGGTGCCCACACCCCTCATCCGGCCTGCGGCCACCTTCTCCCCTCCTCCGAGGAAGGGAGAAGGCACGCGGCATTAGCTTCAGTTCGCATTCCGCCGACTTGCACTGGGAATTGGTATGATTCGCCGGCTCCCGCTTCGGAGTCCGGGCGATGGCGCGTCACGCCTTCAGGCGCATGAGCAGATCCTTGCTTTCCACGGTCTCGCCGACCTGGGCGCTGATCTCGGAGATGACGCCGTCGGCCTGTGCGTAAATCGTGGTCTGCATCTTCATCGCCTCCATCGTCACGAGCTTGTCGTCCTTCGCGACCTTCGCCCCGACGCCGACGGCGAGGCTGGTGATGATGCCGGGAATGGGCGCGGCGACTTCGAGCGGGTTCGCCGGATCGGCCTTCACGCGGCTCTTGGCCTTGGGCGCGACGCTCTTGTCCTGGATGTGCGTCTCACGCGTCATGCCGTTCAGCTCGAACGTCACGGGGCGGCGGCCATCCTTGTCGGGCGCGCCGATGTTCACGAGTTTGATGAAGAGGGTCTTGCCCTCCTCGATGCCCACGCTGATTTCCTCATCGGGCTTCAGCCCGTAGAAGAAGGCGTTCGTCGGCAGCGCGCTCACCTCGCCGAAATCGCGCTGAATCTTCGCGAAATCCGCGAAAACCTCCGGATACATCAGATGGCTGAACAGGTCGTCGTCGCTCGCATCGCGCTTGAGCTTGGCGGAGAGTTCGTCGCGGACCTTTTTCAGGTTCGTGTCGGGGAGATCCTCGCCCGGCCGGATGGTGATGGGCTTTTGCCTGCCCAGCACGGCCTTTTGCAACTGTGCGGGCCAGCCGCCCATGGGCTGGCCGAGGCCACCGGCGAGCATGTCAATGACGCTGGCGGGGAAAGGCACGGAGCCGGGGTCCAGGTTCACCACGTCGGCGGGTTTGATGCCGCGGGAAATGAGGAACATGGTCATGTCGCCGACCACCTTGCTGCTGGGCGTGACCTTCACGATGTCGCCGAAGAGCTGGTTGACCTCGGCGTAGGTGCGGGCGATTTCGCGCCAGCGGCCCGCGAGGCCCATGCTGGCGGCCTGCTCCTTGAGGTTGGTGTATTGGCCGCCGGGCATCTCGTGGAGGTAAACCTCCGCGCTGCCGGTCTTCGGGGCGGTGTCGAAGGGACGGTAACACTCGCGCACGGCCTCCCAGTAGTCGGAAAACTCGTTGAGCGCGTCGATGTCCAGTCCGGTGTCGCGCGGCGTGTTTTGCAGCGCGGCGACGATGCTGTTCAGGTTCGGCTGGCTCGTGCTGCCGCTCATGCTGGCCAGCGCGAGGTCCACGACGTCCACGCCGGCTTCGCTGGCGTTGAGGATCGCCGCCGCCTGCACGCCGCTGGTGTCGTGCGTGTGGAAATGGACGGGCAGGCCGATCTCCCCGTTAAGCGCCTTGACGAGCTTCTTCGCGGCGAACGGACGGCACAACCCGGCCATGTCCTTGATGGCGATCATGTGCGCGCCCAGCTTTTCCAGCTCCCTGGCGAGGCGGACGTAATACTTCAGCGAATACTTGTCGCGCTTCGGGTCGAGGATGTCGCCGGTGTAGCAGATGGCGGCCTCGCAGATGGCGTGCGTCTCGTTCACGGCGGCCATCGCCACGCGCAGGTTGGGCGTGTAGTTCAACGAGTCGAAGACGCGGAAGATGTCCATGCCCGACGCGGCGGCGTGCTTGACGAAGCCCTCGACGACATTGTCCGGATAGTTGGTGTAGCCGACGGCGTTGCTGCCGCGGAAGAGCATCTGGAAGCAGATGTTGGGGATTTTCGCGCGCAGTTCGCGCAGGCGTTCCCAGGGGTCTTCGTGCAGGAAGCGCATCGAAGTGTCGAAGGTCGCGCCGCCCCACATTTCGAGCGAGAAGAGCTGCGGTGTGCGGCGGGCGACCGCGTCCGCCACGGCCAGCATGTCCGCGCTGCGGACCCGCGTGGCCATCAGCGACTGGTGCGCGTCGCGGAAGGTCGTGTCGGTGATCAGGAGGCGCTTCTGCTTGCGCGTCCACTCGGCGAACTTCTTCGGCCCGAGCTTGCGCAGCAGGTCGCGCGTGCCGTCGGGGGGCGTCTGCTTGTGGTCGTAGCCCGGGAGGACGGCGGGAATGAACGGCTTCTCCGGTTTGAAGCCCTTGGCGTGCGGGTTGCCGTTGACGATGACGTTGCCAAGAAAGTTCAGCAGCTTGGTGGCGCGGTCACGGCGGTGCTTGAAGGCGAACAGCTCCGGCGTGTTGTCGATCAGCGTGGTCGTGGCCTGCCCGCTGCGGAAGACAAGGTTGTGGATGAGGTTTTCGAGGAACGGGATGTTCGTCTTGACGCCCCGGATGCGGAACTCACGCAGCGCGCGGTCCGTGCGCTGGAGCGCCATCTCGAAGGTCTGGCCGGAACTCGTGACCTTCACCAGCATCGAGTCGTAGAACGGCGTGATGACCGCGCCCGCGAAGCCCATGCCGCCATCCAGCCGCAGGCCGAAGCCGCCCGCGCTGCGATAGGTGAGTATCTTGCCGTAGTCCGGCGTGAACTTGTTCTCGGGGTCCTCCGTCGTGACGCGGCATTGCACCGCGTAGCCGTTGCGCGGGATCTGGTTCTGCGGCGGCATCCCGACCTCCGGGCCGTGCAGCGGGTGCCCCTGCGCGATGAGAATCTGCGCCCGCACGAGGTCGAGGCCCGTGATGACCTCCGTGACCGTGTGCTCGACCTGGATGCGCGGGTTCATCTCGATGAAGAACCACTCGTGCTTGTCCAGATCGTAGAGGAACTCGATGGTGCCCGCGTTGTCGTAACGGATCTCGCGCGCCATCCGGGCGGCGGCGTCACAGAGATCCTTGATGACATGCTCCGGCAGGCCGAAGGACGGCGCGACCTCGACGACCTTCTGATGCCGGCGCTGCACCGAGCAGTCGCGCTCGTGGAGGTGGATGACGTTGCCATGCTGGTCACCGAGGATCTGCACCTCGATGTGCTTCGCGTTGGGAATGTATTTCTCCAGGAAGACCGCCGGATTGCCAAACGCCCGGCCCGCCTCCGCCTGCGCCTCGTCGAGCAGGTTCGAGAGGTCGCCGGCCTTGTGGACGACGCGCATCCCGCGTCCGCCCCCGCCGAACGCGGCCTTGATGATGAGCGGGAAACCGATCTCCTTCGCCACCTTGAGCGCCTC
>JBAYGL010000542.1:0-3304 GCA_041666725.1 Limisphaerales bacterium | reverse complement strand
GCTTCCGTCTGTTCAGCCTGCCGGTTCCTGCGGATGCGCAGATTGCCGGGACGGTCAACGCGGCTGACCTTGGTGAACACGCGGCGGCAGTGATGGCGGCGGAGCCGAACGTGGAAGCACGCTCGTCGCATTCCTCCGCGCCGCGCGCGGACCGGGCCGGTTGCAGCCACGAGTTCGCGCAGACCGGCGAGGCGAAGGCGGGCCGGCACGCCGCCCGGTTCACGGCCACCAGCGACTCGAAGTCCGGGGGCTGGAGCATGAGAGGGAAAAACTTCCCGGTGCCGCTAGACCTGACCGGCTGCAAGGCGATTCGCGCGTGGGTGCATGGCGACGGCAAGGGCGAGCAGTTGAAGATTCAGCTACAAGACGGGGCCGGGGGTTACCGGGACAACTACCTGCCGATCAATTTTCAGGGATGGCGCCAGGTGACGCTTACCAACCCGCCGATCAACTCGCTCCGCTACGACCGCGTCGCCACCATCGGCTTTTACTACAACAGCCTGCCGGCGGGACAGACGGTGACCTGCATGATCGACCACGTGGAGGCGATCATCGAGCGGGACGGCGGCGAGCGCGCCGAGCTGCTGGAGGATTTCGAGGATGCTGACTCGCCGCTGTGGTCTTCGCCCGTGGTCCGTCATCTCCAGATGGAAACTTCGAAACGACATGGAGTGGAGCCTGCCGCCTTCGGCGTGATCGCCTCGGCCCGGGCCGGGTTCATGGACGCTCTGGAGCGCTTCGAGCCGGCCGCAGGATTGCCCAGCCCCCGTCCCGGCGGGGTCTGGAACAAGAAGTCGCCGTGGACCAAGCGCTCCTATTTCTTTCTCACCAGCTTCAGTGAGCCGCAGTTTGACGAAGCGCTGGCCATCGCGCGACGCGGAGGTTTCCACACCATTTTGCTGGGGCAGGAAACGTGGTGCCAGGGCACCGGCCACTATGAAGTCAACCGGAAGAACTTCCCCGACGGCCTGGACGGCCTGAAGCGAACGGTCCAGCGGTTTAAGGACGCGGGCTTCCGCGTGGGCTTGCACTTCCTCGGCCCATCCGTTTACGCGCCCGATCCGTATCTGACGCCGGTGCCAGATCCGCGACTGGTGAAGGGTGCCACCACGGCCCTGGCGGCGGACGTGGATGCGACCACGAACTTCCTGCAGGCGTCGTCGGCACCGGGCAAGTTTCCGGCTGAGGACGGCGGCTACACGGGAGATGGCACGGTGGTTCAGGTCGGGAACGAACTGATCTGGTATGGCGGGCGCACGGACAAGCCGCCGTTTGGATTTAATCAGTGCCGGCGTGGTTATCTGGGCACAGTGGCAGCGCCGCACCAGAAAGGGGACCTCGTCGCGCACCTCGTGCGTTCCTACGGCTACCACATGTTTGACATGGACACGTCGCTGCTGGACGAAGTGGCCGCCCATTTTTCCCGCGTCGCCAACACCTGCGGCATTGACATGATTTACTTCGACGGCTCGGAGCGGCTTCAGGGGGACCACTGGTATTACAACGCCCGGCTGCACAAGGCGTTCTTCGACAAACTGGCCAACAAGAACACGCTGTTGCAGGCCAGCAGCTACAGCCATTACTCGTGGCATCTGCTGGCGCGGAGCGCTTCCGCCGACGGGCACGGCGACTTGAAGGGCTACCTCGACGAACGTTCCAACTGGTTCACCTCATTTGCCGGCAACTGGATGCCCCTCGACATCGGCTGGTATTACGGCTACGACCCGGCCTCGACCCCGGACCAGTATGAATACGTGCTGGGAGCGACCATCAGCTACGACTCCTCGATGTCGTTCCAGGTCTCGACCGCGGCGGCGGCGGCACATCCGTTCACCGGCGAAATCCTCGACCTGATTGCCAGATACGAGAAACTCCGGCTGTCCGGCCGGGTGCCTGCGGCGATGATGACACGCCTGCGGATCGATCCCGCCATCAGCGGCAAGAAACCCGAGGAGATTCGCGGTCCACTGCGCGACAAACGCATCGAATTCCGGCTCCTGGAGCAGGACGGGAAGCAGTCCTTTCAGCGGGTCATCTACGACGAATGGCACGCGGCCGGAAGCGGGCCGCAAGGAGCAACCTGGAAGGTGCAAGTGAAGGGAACCCCGGCTCGCGTGGGGGTCCAAATTCACGCGCAGCATGGTCCCTGGCTGGATGCGGGCCCGTCCTATCGCTCCCCGGATGCGCTGCTGCTGGAGTCGTTCGATGACCTGGCCCCTTACTCACGGGGCGTGAAGCAGCAGGCCGTCCGTGTGATTGAGCCGGGACAAGCGGGTTCTGTTTCGCCAGGCGTGACGCAACGGCTCGAAAGCAGCGAGCAGGACGCCCGCGAAGGCTCGCGCTGCGCGACCTACTCGGCCCAAAACGCCAATGCCGGTCCCGGCGGATGGTCGGCAATCGGCAGGAGTTTCAGCCCGCCGCTGGACATTTCCTGGCACAAGGCCATCGGTTTCTGGATGCGCGGAGACGGGCACGGCGGCAAGTTCAAGCTCCAGCTCCAGGACTCCGCCAAGGCCATGGACTACTACGTCGAGAACAACTTCACCGGCTGGCGCTACCAGCAACCCCCGCGGCCCGGGAAGGACTCAATCGATTACCGCAACGTGCGAACAATGACCTTCTACTACAACGGACTGCCCGGCCGCACAAACGTCTCGTGCGGCATCGACGACGTGAAAGCGCTCCGGGCGCTCGACCAACCGGCCATCGTCGACCCGCATGTGGAACTCGGCGGCCAGCGGTGGACATGGCAGGGAACGCTCAACGAGGGCCAATACCTCTTCTTCTGGCCCGGCGAGCCGATCAGCCGCTATGGTCGGCCGCTCGAAAAACCCGAACGCCTCAGCGCCAAAGCCATGGACGTGACACTTCCGCCCGGCGAATACCCGGTGACGTTCGGCTGTCGCGACGGCCTGAAAGTCCCGGTCCGAATCCGCGTCACGCTTCAGCCGCCTGAGCGTCACGATATTCCCTGAAACCGAGCTGAAGCCCGCCCATCTCGCATTCAGTATTGAGGCCGGTGTGCCGGCGCGGCGGGTGAACATCGAAGCCTCCGGAAGCAAATTCCTGTCAGTGTCGAACTGTTTGCTGCAATGTGTCCGTCATGAGTCGCCCAAAGCTCGCCGATTTGTGCCTCGCGCTGGTCCTGCTTCCCACAGCGCTCGCCTTCGCCGCCACGGCCGAACCGACCGTCGATCTCAAGGAACTCCCGCGCTTGAAACCCGTCGCGCCGGCGGATGCCGTGAAGACCTTTGCCATCCGTCCGGGATTTCAGGCGCAGCTGGTCGCCCACGAACCGCTAGTG
>JBAYGL010000541.1:0-3305 GCA_041666725.1 Limisphaerales bacterium | reverse complement strand
TTCGATGAGAACAACCGCATGTTCGTCGTCGAGATGATCGACTACTCGGAAATGCGCGACGCCAGACCGCACACGGGCCGCATCCGGATGTTGGAGGACACCGATGGCGATGGTGTTTTCGACAAGAGCACGGTGTTTGCCGACGATCTGCCGTGGCCGACCGCAGTCTTCTGCGCCAACGGCGGCGTCTATGCCGCAGCCACGCCCGACATCTTCTTTCTCAAGGACACCAATGGCGACGGCAAGGCCGACGTGCGGCAGGTCGCCTTCACGGGTTTTGCCAGTTCCTACGCGCCCTATCGCACAAACGAGCTCAACATGCAGGCGCTGCTGAACAGCTTCCACTGGGGGCCTGACAATCGGATCCACGGCGCCACGGCCCCGAACGGCGGCGAAGTCCACTCGCCTCTCACGCCCGGCGCCAAGCCGCTCAACCTGCGCGGCCAGGACTTCGCCTTCGATCCGCGCACGCTGGAACTTTCCGCCGAAGCCGGTGGCGGCCAATATGGCATGTGCATTGACGACCGCGGACGCCGCTTCGCCTGCAACAACAGCGATCACATCCGCGTGTTCATGTATGACGCCCGCTACGCCGCGCGCAACCGCCACTTCCCGATGCCGCCGGCGCTGGTGAGCATCGCGGCGGACGGCCCTGCGGCGGAAGTGTATCGCCGCAGTCCGGATGAACCGTGGCGGGTGATCCGCACCCGCTGGCGCGTCACCGGTGCGGTGAAAGGACTGGTCGAGGGCGGCGGACGGCCCAGCGGCTACTTCACGAGCGCGACGGGCCTCGCGATTTACCGCGGCGACGCCTGGCCGAAGGAATATGTGGGCGACGCGTTCATCGCCGACTGCGGCAGCAACCTGATACACAGGAAAAAGGTCCGGCAGAACGGCGTGGAACTGATCGCCGAACGTCCGCCGGACGAGCAAAAAACCGAGTTCCTCACCTCGAACGACACCTGGTTTCGCCCGGTGCAAATGGTCAATGCGCCCGATGGCTGTCTCTACGTCATCGACATGTATCGGGAGATCATCGAGCACCCATGGTCGCTGCCACCCGCGCTCAAAAAGCATCTGGATTTGAACAGCGGCAATGACCGTGGCCGCATCTACCGCATCGTGCCGGACGGCTTCAAACAGCCCAGACTGCCCAGGCTTGGCGGAGCCACGACCGCCGGGTTGGTGGCGGCGCTGGCGCATCCGAACGGCTGGCGACGGGAAACCGCGCATCGCCTGCTTTACGAGCGCCAGGACAAGTCGGCGATACCGCTGCTCGAAACGCTGTTGCAGACCTCCAAGGCTGCGCCGGGCCGGATGCACGCGCTGTGCGTGCTCGATGGTCTGTCCGCCCTGACGCCAGGCCATCTGCTCACGGCATTGGAAGACCCGGCCGGCGAGGTGCGTGAGCAGGCGGTGCGTCTTGCGGAGAAAGTCCTGGCGAACAAGTCCTCCTCCGACGGCCCTCTGTTCCAGAAACTGACCAGGTTGACAACGGATCCAGACCCGCTGGTCAGATACCAGCTGGCCTTCACCCTCGGAGAATTCGCCGTGGCCATGAAGGCCGGGCCGCTGGCCGAGATCGCACTGCGCGACGGCGAAAGCCGCTGGGTGCAGGCGGCAATACTAAGCTCGCTGGCCGAAGGCGCGGGCGACTTGTTCGCGACATTGTCCAGCGACCCGCGCATTGGCAACGCGAGGGCGGGGCAGGAATTCCTGCGTCAGCTTGTCCAGTTGATCGGCGTCGCCCACAAGCCGGCCGAGATAACGACTGTCTTCAACTACGTCGCCAGGGTGGACGACCCGTCGCTGGCCTTTTCGCTGGTTCGTTCGCTGGGCGACGGCCTTTTGCGCGGTCGCAGTTCACTGGCCAAGGTGGATACCCAGGGCAATCTCAAAACGGTTTTCTCACGAGCCAGCCAGGTCGCCGTGGATCCGAAGGCCGCCGAACCCGTCCGGGCGCAGGGCATTCAACTGCTCGGACTCACCAGCTATGCGAATTCGGGTGCGGCGCTGCTCTCACTGCTGGATGCCCGGCAGCCCGAGACGGTTCAACTGGCGGCCATCGACGCCCTGGACCGTTTTACTGACGCGCAACTCGGTGGAGAAGTGATCAAGCGCTGGAACAATTTGAACCCGCGAACACGCAGCGCTGCGCTGACCGTTTTGCTGAAGCGCACCGAGCGCGCCGCCGACCTCTTGAAGGCGATACTGGCGGGGCATGTGCGCGCCGGGGAGGTTTCCCTCCCGCAGATGACGCACTTGCAGTCCTCGCGCGATCAGAAGGTGCGTGAGCTGGCGGCCAAAGTCTTCGGCAACGCTGCGGTGCCCAAGCGGCAGGATGTCGTCAACGCCTACTTGCCGGCGTTGTCCTTGAAAGGGAACGCGGCGAAGGGGAAGGAGATGTTCACCGTGCGCTGCGTCTCATGCCATCGCGCCGGCGGTCAGGGCTTCGACCTCGGCCCGAACCTGGTGACGGTCAAGACAGCCGGCAAAGAAAAGATGCTGGTGAGCATCCTTGATCCCAACCGCGAGCTGCTGCCGCAATACCTGGCCTACGAGATGGAAACCAGGGACGCGGAGAGTCTGCTGGGCATCATCGTGAATGAAACCGCCGGCAACGTGACGGTGCGCCAGGCCTTCGGCAAGGAAAGCGTGGTGCCGCGCGCCGCCATCACCAAGCTCAAGAGCCAGGGCCAGTCACTGATGCCGGAAGGGTTGGAGGTGGAGATGACGGTGCAAGATCTGGCCGATCTGCTGGATTACATCAGCACGGTGGAGACACAGTAGCCCGCCGCCTTGACGAGATGTTGCAGATTGGTCCGGCCGAACCGGCGCAGCAGATGATTGAACATTCGATACGCCAAACAGTCGGAGTATCCGAATGAAGCCAAAGCGCCGCATTGCCACCCCGGTTATCGCAGCAGGTCAAATCTGGCGGATGGCGGATGACGTCAACTGCCACATCGGATCTGTCGGCAAGCGGCTGGTCCACTACAAGATGTTCAAGGGGAAACCGGTCCGCATGTCTCCCACACTCGGCAACCTGGAAGCGCTGACCAAGCATTTGAAGGCGAAGAAGGCCGTGCTGGTGGAGGAGTCGTAGGCATTGATCTGCCGCGGGCGCATTCGGACACTGCCCCCCGGAGCGCGGCGTTCACGCCGCAGAAGGCAGCGGATGAACGAAACGCCCCGGCAAATACGAGCGGTTTCTGCGCCCCCCACCTTGCTGCGGCGTGAACGCCGCGCTCCTTCGGGGACAGTGTCAAGATGCGCCCATCTGCCGCCGGCCTCGCTGATCTTCA
>JBAYGL010000540.1:0-3313 GCA_041666725.1 Limisphaerales bacterium | reverse complement strand
GGCCGTTGCTGCTGACAACCGGGTTGAGCGAGGCACCGCTGCCGCTTGCGGTGTCGGCGGAATTGATGCTGACAAGCTCGAAGTCCCGGAACGACAACGATGACGAAACTGTGAGTGCAAAGGACGCGGCGCGTTGCAGGCCGCCCTCGTCCGTGAAGAAAATCAACACCGCATAGGAGCTGCCCACATCAGAAACCGCCGGTGTCCACGAGAAGAGAACGCTGGTTGGCGAACTGTTCGTCGTGCCGTCCCCCGGCGTGATGGTCGCCCCCGGCGGCAGCCCCTGGTGGGTGATGCGCAGCGGCCCCCCTTCCGGATCAGTGCCAACGAATGTGGCCGTGAACCTCTGGTTTGCCCCGATGATGATGGAGCCATTGGTCCCCGTGACGGTCGGCGGCAGGTTCGTGAGCGAGCCGGCGAGTTCGATGATGAAGTCCAGCGGCACCGTGCCATTGGTGCCGGTGGTATTGCCGGCGCGGGTTTCCTCGATGATGACCTGCAGCGCGAACTTCTGCCCGCTGACGCCGCCCTCGGTGTTCCAGTTCAACACTCCGCCGGCCGTGACGCTGATGGAGTTGGTGCCGACGGTCGGCAGGGAAAAGATGGACGACTCAGAACTGGTCGCCAGCCGCACGGAAAACGCGTCTCCATCCGGGTCCACGATGGGCAGCGCGACGGAGTTGTTCGTGCCGGACTGCATCTGAAGAATGACCGGCGCGGTGGTGACAGGCGAACCCGTGTTGTTCGAACTCCTCAGGTCCACCAGCATGGCAAAAGATTCACTTCCGTCCGCAGCGTTGGCCAGGGTGCTGATGCGACAGCAGGAGGAACCCGATACCTGGAACAACCCGTTGGACGGATACGTATGGGTGGTCGTGTAGCGCCACACCTCGTATTGCTCACCGGCGATGTCCGCCAGCGTGGCGATGCGTGTCGAGGTCGAGGTGCTGAAGCCGTCCGAATCGTCGCCGAACTGGTAGAATATCTCCCCGATGCCGCCGGAGTTGATGCGCCATGACTCCGTCACTGTGATCTCCACCGCAAGCTCGTTCGTCCCCGGCGCGCGCTTCCACGAGAGATTGGCGAAACGGAAGTGGGAAGCCGCAGCGTCGGGCAACAGGGCCCACATCACTGCGCAAATGAACGTGAAAATGTAAGGGCGAGAGAGGCTTTTCATGTTAACGAAAGGAGGCCACTGCATCCACGCTCGTGCTGATGTGGATTGCCTTAGACTCTCGGCGGAGAACAAAGCGTTTTTTGTCGCTTCAATCAAGCTTGGAGTTGCTCCGGCATGCCAGTTTCTCACATGCGGCCCGCTTGACACTGGCTCCCTCAATCCTCATTTTCGACACTCTTAAACGGGACCATCCCGCTGACAGTGACAACCATTTTATGAACCACAACCTGTTCAACTCCCTTCAGTCGTTCGACCTCGGCAACGGCAAGACCGCGAAGTTCTACTCCCTCCCGGCGCTCGAAGCCGCCGGCATCGGCCCCGTCTCCAGGCTGCCCGTCTCCATCCGCATTGTGCTGGAATCCGTCCTGCGCAACTGCGACGGGCTCAAGGTGCAGGAGGCGAACGTCAAGGAACTCGCGAACTGGAAGCCAACCGAGGCGCGCACGGCGGAGATTCCCTTCGTCGTCGCCCGCATCGTGTTGCAGGACTTCACCGGAGTGCCCTTGCTCGTGGATCTCGCGGCCATGCGCAGCGCCGTGGCCAAGCTCGGCAAGAATCCCAAGATCATCGAACCGCTCGTGCCCGTGGACCTCGTCGTGGATCACTCGGTGCAGGTGGATTTTGCCGGTGCCGCCGATTCGATGGCGAAGAATCTCGATCTCGAATTCTCCCGCAACCGTGAGCGCTATCAGTTCCTCAAGTGGGGCATGCAGGCCTTCGACACGTTCAAGGTCGTCCCGCCCGGCATCGGCATCGTGCATCAGGTGAACCTGGAATATCTCGCCAAGGGCGTGCTGTCCTCCCAGACCCCAGACGCCATCTTCTATCCCGATACACTCGTCGGCACGGACTCGCACACCACGATGATCAACGGCCTCGGCATCGTCGGCTGGGGCGTGGGCGGCATCGAAGCCGAAGCGGGCATGCTCGGCCAGCCGGTTTATTTCCTGACGCCCGATGTCGTCGGCGTCCATCTCACCGGCGCAATCCGCGAAGGCGTCACCGCGACTGACGTGGCGCTGACCGTCACGCAGATGCTCCGCAAGGCGAAGGTCGTCGGCAAGTTCGTCGAGTTCTTTGGCGCGGGCGCGGCGGCATTGCCGCTGGTGGACCGCGCGACGATCGCGAACATGGCACCTGAATACGGCGCGACGATGGGCTTCTTCCCGATTGACGAGGAATGCGTGAACTACCTCCGTGCCACCGGCCGCAGCGAGGATCATTGCAAGCTCTACGAAAATTATTACAAGGCGCAAGGCCTCTGGGGCATCCCGCAGGCCGGCCAGATTGAATACTCGCAGGTCGTCGAACTCGATTTGAGCAGCGTGAAGCCCAGCGTCGCCGGCCCGAAGCGTCCGCAAGACCGCATCGAGCTCGGCAACCTGCGCCGAGAATTCTTCAACGCCATCCAGCGGCCCGTCACGGAAAACGGTTTCGGCAAGACGCGCCAGGTCATCGGCAAGTCGGTCAAAGTCGAAATGACCTCGAAGAAAAAGGCGAACGTCGGCACCGGCTCGGTGCTCATCGCCGCCATCACGAGCTGCACGAACACCAGCAACCCGAGCGTCATGCTCGCCGCCGGTTTGCTCGCAAAGAAGGCCGTCGAAAAAGGCCTCAAGGTCAACCCCGCCGTGAAGGCGTCGCTCGCTCCGGGATCGCGCGTCGTCTCCGATTACCTCAAGAAGACCGGCCTCCAGCCGTATCTCAACAAGCTTCGTTTCAACACCGTCGGCTACGGTTGCACGACGTGCATCGGCAACTCCGGCCCGCTCGACCCGGCCATCGAGGATGCCGTGGTGAAGAATGATTTCGTCACCGCCAGCGTGTTGTCCGGCAACCGCAATTTCGAGGCGCGCGTTCACCAGAACGTGAAGTCCAACTTCCTCATGTCGCCGCCGCTCGTGGTCGCGTTCGCGCTCGCCGGGCGCGTGGATATTGATTTGAGCTGTGAACCGCTCGGCAAGGACAAGGACGGCGCGGCGGTTTATCTCGCCGACCTCTGGCCGACGTTGCAGGAAGTCCGCGACGCCATGCAGTCCGCGCTCAAGCCGGAAGTGTTCCGCAAGCTCTACAAAAACTTCGCCGCGCAGAATCCCAAGTGGAACGAAATCCCGTCCAGCGTCGGCAATGTTTACT
>JBAYGL010000539.1:0-3346 GCA_041666725.1 Limisphaerales bacterium | reverse complement strand
TGCGCTTCAGCCTCGGCATTTACAACACCGAGGAGGAAGTGGACTACCTGCTGGAGAAGCTGCCGCCGATCATCGCGCGGCTGCGCGGCGCGGCGGCCGACGCCTCGGGGACGCCGGCGGTCGCCTGAAGGGCGCCCGGTGTTTTGAGCGAGCCGGATTTGGTTTCCAGCAAGTGCTTGCCGTTTGGGGACGTGAATGGTTAGTTTCTCCGTCGTCGGCTTCAGACGCAGCCCGCCGGAGTGACCGGAAGAGGGACTGGACGGGGCCGCATTCAGCGACCGGCGAGCATCATGCGAGTCATCTACAGTTATCAGGGCAAGGAGGAAATACGCACCTTCGAGCGCGCGGAGATTCTCATTGGTCGCCTCAGCCCGTTGAGCGCGCCGGATTTGGATCTTGGGGCCGATCCGACGGTTTCACGCAAGCACTGCCGCATCAAGGTGGTTGACGGCACAGTCCAGATCGAGGACCTGCGCAGCACGAATGGCACCGTTGTGGACGGTGAATACGTCGAGAACCCCACGCCCATCACGCCGCAGAGCGTCATTCGCACCGGCGAGACCTCGGTTCGCGTGGAGTTTGCCCCGCCGGCAGCCAAACCGGCTGCGGCCAAGGCGGTTCAACCCAAGCCCGATCCCGCCCCGCTCATCCCTGCGGTCAACGTCATGGCTCCTCCGGCTTCCGCAGCCGCTGGCGTGTCGCATGGCATTTTGCCCTCCAAGCCCGGGGCCGGAGCAGTTCCCGTCGGAACTCCGCTGGTGGCCAAACCGCCGCAGCCGCCTGCGGCTGCGCCGGCTCCTGCGGCTCCCGCTCCCAGCGAGGCTCCCAAGGCGGAGGCCCCGGTGAAGCCTGCCGCGCCCGCACCGGCATCGCCGCCACCTTCGACTCCGACAGCGTCGTCCGCACCTGCAACTCCGCCTCCGGCACCGGCACCAGTCGTGGCCGCCCCTGCGCCTTCCACAGCTCCGGCGGTCCCCGTCAGCGGGCCTGTCCCGCAGGACCTTCCGGCTGACGCCAGCTTCAAGCGCCGCCTCGCCGACCTTTATCGGGTTCCCCTGGCATTTACGCCGGACATGCGGCTGCCGGAGATGCTGCAGGCCGTTCTTGCGCGCGTGCTCACGCTGATTCCCGGGGCGAAGCGTGGCGCGCTCATGCTGCACGACCTCGCCAGCGGGCGTGTGCAGGTCGTTGCGAGCATTCCCCAGGGCGAAGTGGTCATCAGCGAATCCCTGGCCCGGCGCGTCATGGACGAGGGGCATGGATTCATCCTCCAGCGCAACAACGAGGCGGGCGCGCTCGACACCAGGCTTGTGACCGTGGAGACCGGGATGTATGCGCCGCTGCTTCTGAAGGAGAAACCGCTGGGCGCGATCTACCTTGACGACCCCAAGCACAGCGAGGCGTTCAGTGAGGATGACATGCAGTTCCTGCTCGCGGTGGCGCACTACATCGCCGTCGTCATTTTCAACCATCAGTTGCAGTCGGATCTGCTGCACAACTCGACGCTGCTGGACCGCATCTCGGTGAAGTTCCCGCCGCGCGTGCAGGAGCGGCTGCTGGAGAACCTGCGTCAGGAAAAGCTCAAGCCCGGTGCGCAGAAATCCGAACTGCCCGTCCTCTTTGCCGGGCTGCGTGGTTTCGCATCCATCAACGGCATGGCACCGGCGGATGCCGCGGCCATGTTCCGTGACTATCAGGCGGCGATGGTGGAAACAGTGTTCCGCTACGACGGCACGCTGGTGAAGTCCGGCGGCGAGGAGTTGGTGGCGGTGTTTGGCGCGCCGGAATCCGATTTGCAACAGAGCGAAAAGGCCATGTGCGCCGCCGTCGAGATGGAGACGGCCATCAGGGAGATCAACACCCGCCGCCGCGCCCAGAACGCGCCCGTGTGGCAGCTGGCCGTCGGTGTCCACATCGGCGAGGTGCTGCACGGCTTTTTTGGAACTCCTGAACGGATGGAGTTCAACGTCCTCGGAGCCGGGGTCACCCGGGCCATGCACTATTGCAAGGGCGCGCACGACGGCGAGGTGCTCATCGGCCCCGAAGTTTACCAGAAGGTCTTCAAGATCATCGAAGCCGACCGCTCCACCGTCTCTCTCGAAGGCATCGGCGAGTTCCACTGCTACCGCGTCAAGAGTCTCAAGGGTGCCAAGCCGGCGTGAGCCGCTTCCCCGGTTGGGCGCTGAATTTTCTTGGTGGCATCGCGCCGGCTCCCTAGCCTCCGTCCATGATTCACGTCGGAATTGGCTACGACGTCCACCAGCTGGTCGAGGGACGCAAACTCATCCTCGGCGGCGTGGACATTCCGCACACCAAGGGCCTCGACGGCCACTCGGATGCCGACGCCCTCATGCACGCCATCACCGATGCCGTGCTCGGCGCGATCGGCGAGGGCGACATCGGACAGTTCTTCCCCAACACCGATCCGCGTTGGAAAGGCGCGCCCAGCCGCATTTTTTTGGAGGAGGCCGCGCGCCAAGTCATCTTGCGCAAGGGCCGCCTCGTGAACGTGGACGCCTCGCTCATCGCCCAGGCCCCCAAGCTCATGCCGCACGTCCAGGGGATGAAGGCCAACATCGCCGCCGCCCTGGGCCTCGATCCGAAAAAGGTCGGCATCAAGGCCACGACCAACGAGAAGATGGGCTTCGTCGGCCGCGAGGAAGGCATCGCCGCGATGGCCGTTGCGAGCGTCGATTTGCCGGAGTGAAGCCAAGCTGGAAGTGATTAGTGATTAGTAATCAGTTCGCGCTCTCGGCAGAACCCTTGCTGACAACTAATCACTAATTACTTAACACTCTCCCCTCATGGCCATCAAATCTGAAGTCGGCTGGACCCGCAAATGCGAGGACGGCACCAAGCTTGAAATCTCCGCCCGCCGCTTCGGTGGTGAGTGGCTGTTCTTCCACCAGTTCAAGCGCGGCCAGGACTGGGAGTCCATCAAGAATCCGCCGCTCGACGACTGGCTCGAACTGCTCGACACCGTCCGCCGCCGCATCAACCGCCGGCTGCTGCCGCCCGACGAGGAGACGCGCGTGAAGAAGATGATTTACGACCGCTTCCCCGGCACGAAGGTGGATTGAGCGGTTTCCTATCCGCCATTCGCCATGGCCACCCCCCTCATCCTCGTCACACCCTGCCAGCAGCAGGCTGGGGTCGAGTTTGCGGACGCCTCCATCAGCCTCTCGAACCGCTATACGCAGGCCATCAACGATGCGGGCGGGATGCCGCTCGTCCTCCCTGTCACCGCCACGCGCGACCAGATTGCCGAGTTCGTCCGGCGGGCCGACGGCGTGCTGCTCACCGGTGGCGAGGACATCGAACTCAAGCACTACGCGCCGGACACGCC
>JBAYGL010000538.1:0-3363 GCA_041666725.1 Limisphaerales bacterium | reverse complement strand
GCGCATCCGAGCCTCGACACGATTCCCGAAGCCGACCACGCGCAGTTGGAGAAGCAGTTCTTCCGTGCCACGCTCGACGAGGCCTGGCGGAGCACGCGGGACTTCTGGCTCAAGCGCGACGCGAAGCAGGTCGAGCGCGCCGAGCGCGACGCGAAGCACAAGATGGCCCTCGTTTTCCGCAGTTATCTCGGCCTCAGCTCGCGCTGGGCCAACGCCGGCGAGCCGTCGCGCGTGCTGGACTACCAGGTCTGGTGCGGCCCGGCGATGGGCGCGTTCAACGAGTGGACGCGCGGCACCTTCCTCGAAAAGCCGGAGAACCGTCGCGCCGAAGTCGTCGCGCTGAACCTGCTTTACGGCGCAGCGGCGCACCTGCGCTGCGTCGCGCTGCGTTTGCAGGGAATTCCCCTGCCGCCGGAGGAAGCGGTTTGCGCTCCGATTGAGCCGGACCGGTTGCACGAGTTGTTGAACGCGAAGCCCGCTTGAACGTAATGAGCCAGTCCACGCCCCTCGCCCTTGTTGGCATCAGTTGCATCTTCCCGAAAGCGGACGACCTCCGCGCTTACTGGGCCAACATCAAGCATGGCGTGGACGCCATCACGCCCATCCCGGCCACGCACTGGCGCGGCGAGGATTTTTTCAACGCCGATCCGAAGTCGCCCGACATGACCTACGCCCGGCGCGGCGGGTTCATCTCGCCGGTGGACTTCAACCCGATGGAGTTCGGCATCGCGCCCAAGGACATCGAGGCCACGGACACGACGCAGTTGCTCGGTATGGTCGCCGCGAAACAGGCGCTCGTGGACGCGGGCTACGGCGAAAAGCCCTTCAACCGACAGCGCACGAGCGTGCTGCTCGGTGTCACCGGCGCGTTGGAACTTGTCATCCCGCTCGGTGCGCGGCTTGGCCATCCCATCTGGCGGCGTGCGTTGAAGGAAGCCGGCATCGAAGGCGAAGTCGCGGAAGATGTCGTGCAGCGCATCGCCGACGGCTACGTGCCGTGGCAGGAGAACTCCTTTCCCGGCCTGCTTGGCAATGTCGCCGCAGGGCGCATCGCCGCGCGGCTCGACCTTGGTGGCACGAACTGCGTCGTGGACGCCGCGTGCGCCAGCAGCTTCGCCGCGCTGCACCTCGCCGCGCTGGAACTTCAATCCGGCCGCTCGGACATGGTCATCACGGGCGGCGTGGACACGTTCAACGACATCTTCATGTTCATGTGCTTCAGCAAAACCCCGGCGCTTTCGCCGACCGGGGACGTGAAGCCCTTCGACAAGAATTGCGATGGCACCATCCTCGGCGAAGGCCTCGGCATGGTCGTCCTCAAGCGCCTCGCTGACGCCGAGCGGGACGGTGACAAGATTTACTGCGTCATCAAGGGCATCGGCTCTTCGAGTGACGGACGCGGCGGCGCGATTTACGAACCGCGCTCCGAAGGCCAGGTCAACGCCATCGAACGCGCCTACGCGAACGCCGGCATCACCGCCGACTCCGTGGAACTCATCGAAGCCCACGGCACCGGCACCAAGGTCGGCGACGCCACGGAACTGCGTTCGCTCACCCAGGTTTTTTCCACTGCGAAACCCGGAGGCACCTGGGCCGCGCTCGGCTCGGTGAAATCGCAGATCGGTCACACGAAGGCCGCCGCCGGCGTCGCCGGCCTCATCAAGGCCGCGCTCGCGCTCGACCACAAGGTCCTCCCGCCCACCATCAAGGTCGGCCAGCCGCTCGACGACGCCGCGCCCGGCAAGTCGCCCTTCTACGTCAACACGACCCGGCGTCCATGGCTCCCGCAGCCGGGCCACCAACGCCGCGCCGGCGTCAGCGCCTTCGGCTTCGGTGGCACGAACTTTCACATCGTGTTGGAGGAGCACGGTGCCGCGCGCCAGGCCGTGGACTGGAACGGCGACGTGGAAATCCTCGCGTTCAGCGCCGACTCCCACGCCGAACTCCGCGCGCAAGTCGCCGCGCTCCCGGCTGAACTTCCGTGGACCGAACTCCGCCGCCGCGCCCACGCATCGCGCCAGGCCTTCCGCGTGGAAGCCAGGTTCCGCCTGCTGATTCCGCTGGCAAAAGATGCAGCTTTCGCCGCCGCCCGCGACGCCGCGCTGACGACGCTCGACAAGGATTCCGCCAAGCAAAGCTGGACGCTGCCCAACGGCACCGCCTTCGGCTCCGGGCCGGCGCGCGGCCAGCTCGCCGCCCTCTTCCCCGGCCAGGGTTCGCAGTATCCCGGCATGTTCCGCGATCTCGCATGCCAGTTCCCCGAGATGCTCAACGCACTCGGCGAAGCGGACACAACGTTCGCCCGCGAAAACTCCGCTGCCACGCAGCGTTTGAGCGACTTCATCTACCCGCATCCCGCGTTCAGCGACGACACGCGCCGGGCGCAGGACGAGGCGTTGAAGGCCACGGAAATTGCCCAGCCCGCGCTCGGGGCCGTGAGCCTCGGCGCGCTCGGTGTGTTCCGTCATTTCGGCGTCACGCCCGCTGCCGCTGCCGGCCACAGCTACGGCGAACTGCCCGCGCTTCACACGGCTGGCCGGCTCGATTCTGCCGCGCTCCACAAGCTGAGCAACGTCCGCGGCCGCCTCATGGCCAGCGGCACCGGCAAGGCCGACCGCGGCGGCATGATCGCCGTCATCGCGCCTGAAGCCACCGTCAACGAAGTGCTCGCCGCGACCGGCGCAAAGCTCGTCATCGCCAATCGCAATTCGCCCGGCCAGTTCGTGCTCGCCGGCCCGCGCGAGGACATCGAGAAGGCCGCTGCCGAGCTGGACCGACGCTCCGTTCGCAGCCGTGTGCTGCAAGTCTCCGCCGCCTTCCACAGCCCGCTTGTTGCGGATGCCCGCGAGCCCTTCGCCGCCGCGCTGAAGGATGCGGAGTTCCGCGCGGGCAGCATTCCCGTCTTTGCCAACGCGACCGCTGCGGCCTATCCGGCAGATCCGGCGCAGACGCGCGATCTGCTCGCGCGCCAGATCGTCAGCCCGGTGAACTTCACCGGCGAAATCGAAGCCCTCCGCGCCAGCGGCGTCACGACCTTCCTCGAAGTAGGCCCCGGCCGCGTCTTGAGCGGCCTCGTGCAGGCCATCCTGCCCGGACGCGACGTTGAGACGATCGCCGTGGACGCCTCGCGCGGCACCCGCAACGGCACGCTCGACCTCGCCGCGGCGTTTTGTCGCCTCGCCGCCCTCGGTCACACTGTGGATCTGACGAAGTGGGAAATCGCCCCGGCTCAAGCCGCCGCGAAACCTGCCTTCACCGTCCCCGTTTCCGGCGCGAACGTCCGCACCTCGCGCCCCGCGCCCCGCCCGCCTGTGAAATCAGCCCAGCCCAGCCCAGCCCGTGCCGGTAACGCACCGTCACCAG
>JBAYGL010000537.1:0-3364 GCA_041666725.1 Limisphaerales bacterium | reverse complement strand
CCACCTACTTGGAAAACACCGTCCGACTTCAAAAGAAGGTCAAATCGGCGATGATGTATCCCACGATCGTCACCCTCGTCGCCATCACGATCACCTGCTTCCTCCTCATCAAGGTGGTGCCCACGTTCGGCGAGATATTCTCCGGCTTCGGCGCGAAGCTGCCTGCGCCCACGCAGTTCCTGATCGACCTCTCGGAGTGGATGAAAAAATGGTGGTGGCTGATCTTCCTGTGCTCGGGCGGGGTTGTTTATGGCTGGATGTCATTCATCAAGACCAAGGTCGGCCTGGAGTTCTGGGACCGGAACCGCATCCGCCTGCCCGTCTTCGGCCACATCGCGCACAAGATCTGCCTCGCCCGCTTCGCCCGCACGCTCGCCTCGCTCATCCGCTCCGGCGTGCCCATCCTCGAGGTGCTGAACATCACCGCCAACTGCGTCGGCAACGTCGTCATGGAGCAGGCCATCCGCTCCGCCGCCTCCGACATCGAGAAGGGAGACGGCATCTCCGCCGCGCTGGGCCGGCACCCGGTCTTCCCGACAATGATCATCCGCATGCTCTCGGCGGGTGAGCAGACCGGCAAGATTGACGCCATGCTTGAGCGCGTCGCGGACTTCCTTGATGACGAGATCGAAACCATCCTCGATGGCCTGACATCCCTCATTGAGCCGCTGCTGATCGTCTTCCTCGGTGTGACCGTCGGCAGCATTGTGATCGCGATGTTCCTGCCCATCTTCAAGATGAGCGAAATCATCAATCCCCCGGGCCGCTAGTCGCAGCGCCTCCTCCCGCTCGTAATCCTGATCGCAATCCCGCTCCTTCGGACAGGGCTGGAGCAGGATTATGATTACGATCAGGAGCACGAGGATGAACGGGGGTCTCGTCGTCTTGACTCTCAACTCTCAACTCCCCGACTCTCAACTCATTCATGGTCGCCCGCGTCACCCTTGAAATCGCCCTCCGCAAGGAGTTCGACTACGCCATCCCGCCGGAGCTGGCCGGGCAGGTGGAGGTGGGCACGCGTGTAAAGGTGCCTTTCGGCCACCGGCAGGTCATGGGCTGTGTCACGGCGGTGATCGAGCAGTCCACGCACACGAACCTCCGCCACCTCACCGGCGTCGTTGGCAAGCAGTCGCTCGTCACGCCCAAGGTGCTCCAGCTCGCACGGTGGATCGCGGACTACTATTGCTGCGCGCCGGAGACGGCCCTGAAGAGCGTGCTGCCCGAGGTCGTGCGCCGCGAACAGGACAGCTGGCGCGAACGCCTCTTCGTCCGCCTCCTGCCCGCCACGGGCGAGCCTCCGAAGCTCACCAAGCGCCAGCAGGAAATCCTCAACCTCCTGGAAGAACGCCGCGAAATGCCGCTCCAGGAACTCCTCGAACTCGCCGAAACCACGGCCGAAACCGTCCGCCGACTCGAAGACAAGCACCTCCTCGTCATCACCAGCCAGGTCTCCGAGCGCGACCCTTACGCGAAGGACGTCATCAGCCGCACCGACTCGCTGACGATGAACGCGGAGCAGGCCGTGGCACTCGCGGCGATCTGCAAGCGCATGGATGAGGGTGACGGGGCAGGTGAGAAAGTGGGAAAGCGAGAAAGTGAGACTGCGTCCGAGCGTCCTGGCCCACTTTCTCACTCTCCCGCTTTCTCACCTGCAACTTTTCTCCTCCACGGAGTGACCGGCTCGGGCAAGACCGAAGTGTATCTTCAGGCCATCGCGCACGCGCTGGCGCGGGGCAAGGGCGCGATCGTGCTTGTGCCGGAGATTGCGCTCACGCCGCAGACCGTCGAGCGCTTCAAGGCGCGCTTCAGCCACGGTCCGTTGCAAACGCAAGTGGCCGTGCTGCACTCGCACCTCAGTTCCGGCGAGCGGCATGACGAGTGGCACAAGATTCGGCAGGGCCGCGCCCGCATCGTCATCGGCGCGCGCTCGGCCATCTTCGCGCCCGTCGAGCCGCTCGGGCTCGTCATCGTGGACGAGGAGCACGAGCACTCCTACAAGCAGGAGGAGGCCCCGCGCTACCATGCGCGCGACGTGGCCGTGGTGCGCGGCCAGATGGAAAACGCCGTGGTCGTGCTCGGCTCGGCCACACCTTCGATGGAGAGTTTTTACAACGTCCAGCGTGGCAAATACGCCCTGCTCGAACTGCCCACGCGCGCCGACGACAAGAAGATGCCCATCGTCCGCGTCGTGGACATGCGGCAAACGGCGCGCAAGGACAAGGGCACACCCATCTTCTCCGAGGAGTTGAAGGAAGCCATCACCAAGCGCCTCGAACGCAAGGAGCAGACAATGCTCTTCCTCAACCGCCGCGGCTACTCCAGCTCGCTCCAGTGCCCGCAGTGCGGCTTCGTGGCCGAGTGTCCGAATTGCAGCGTCGCGCTCACCTACCACCGCAAGGCGCAGAAAATCTGCTGCCACATCTGCGGCCACGAGGCTCCGGCCCCCACGGTTTGTCCCGAGCCGAAGTGCCGCAGCGCCGCCATCCGCTACGCCGGCCTCGGCACCGAGCGCGTGGAGGAGACGTTGACCAAGCTCTTTCCCCACGCCCGCATCGCGCGGATGGATTCCGACCTGATGAAGCGCAAGGAGGACTACCGCCGCGTGCTGGGGGACTTCAAGGCCGGCAAGACCGACATCCTCGTCGGCACGCAGATGATCGCCAAGGGCCTGCATTTCGAAAACGTCACGCTCGTCGGCGTCATCCACGCGGACCTCAGCCTGCACATCCCGGACTTCCGGGCGGGCGAGCGCACCTTCCAGCTCCTCACTCAAGTGGCCGGGCGCGCGGGCCGCGGCGATGTGGAAGGCGAAGTCTTCGTGCAGAGCTTCACGCCCTTTCATCCCGCGATTCAATACGCCCGCCGCCACGACTTCACCGGCTTTTACGAGCAGGAGATCGAATTCCGCGAGCAGCTCAACTACCCGCCGGCCTCGCGCCTGGCCCTGCTCACCTTCAAGGGCCGCAACGAGGAGAAGGTGAAGCTCATGGCGGAGCATGTGACGCGGGAACTGGAAAGCCTGGCAGGTGGAGGCGGAGCTGGTGAGAAAGCGAGAAAGCGGGAAAGTGAGACTGAGAGCGGGGACACGCTCGGCCTTTTCCCACTTTCACACTCTCCCACTTTCTCACCTGCACCGGCTCCGAGCGCGCCGATGCGCGACCTCATCCTGTCCGGCCCGGCGCCCGCACCGCTGCTGCGTGCCGAAACATTCTACCGCTACCAGCTCATGCTGCGCACGCGGCAGATGCCCCGGGTAAGCAGGCTGCTGGGCACCTTGCTGGCATCCATCACACTCCCCGAGGACGTCACGCTGACCGTGGACATTGACCCGGTGAGCTTGATGTGAGGGCCTGTCTGATAATTG
>JBAYGL010000536.1:0-3401 GCA_041666725.1 Limisphaerales bacterium | reverse complement strand
GCGCGGTGTGGCGGCACGGTGGAGCAACTGACCGCCGCGCTGGCAGAAATACGCCTGCCACTCCCGGATGGCGGCTTCACACGGCTCGGCGAATTGCGCGACCAAGCGTCGCTGACGTGGAGCGCGGAGTGCCTCGCGAAGCTGGACCCGGAGACGCTCACCCCGCTCATTGAGGGCCGCTGGCTGGACGGTTATGACATCGCGCGCATCACGGCGCGCATCCGCTGTCCAGTGCTGCTGCTCCAGGCCGACCCGGACGCGGGTGGCGCGCTGGTGGAGGCTGATGCACAGTTCGCACGCGAAAACATCGCCAGATGCCGCGTGGCGAGCTTCCCCGGCAGCGGCCATCTGCTGCACTGGCTGCAACCGGCGCGCGTTGCGGAACTGATCAACGAGTTCGCGCTTTCCACAGACCATGTCGCGGGAGAAAGTCAGCCCCGCCGTTCAAACTTTGCATGAAACACACCTCCCCCTTCACTCTCGCGCTCGCCGCTTCCATCGCGCTGGCGCTGCTCACCCCGGACGCGCACGCGGCCGGCTTCGAACTGTTCGCGCGCACCAATCTGACCACCTGGTGCATCGTGCCGTTCGACGCGAAGCAACGCGGCCCGGAAGAGCGCGCGCAGATGCTCGAAAAGCTCGGCTTCAAGAAATTCGCCTACGACTGGCGCTCCAAAGACGTCCCCACGTTCGACGCGGAAGTTGCGGCGATGAAGCGGCACGGCGTGGAGTTTACAGCGTGGTGGTTTCCCGGCGCGCTCAACTCCGAGGCGCGCGCCATCCTGGATTGCATCAAGCGCAACAACATCCGTCCGCAATTGTGGACGATGCTCGAGGGCGGACCGCACCTGCGCCTCGACAAGGCCTTTGAAAGCACGCCGGAAGCGCAGACGGCGCACATCGAGCGGCTCGTGGCGCGCGTGAAACCCATCGCGGCGGAAGCGGCGAAACTCGGCTGCCAGGTCGCGCTCTACAATCACGGCGGCTGGATTGGCATCCCGGAGAACCAGATTGAAATCGTCAGGCGCCTCAAGCAGGAGGGCGTCGAAAACGTGGGCATGGTCTATACCCAGCATCACGGCTACGGGGAGATTGAGCGGTTCGCCGAGCTGTTCCCCAAGATGCAGCCCTACCTGCTGGCCGTGTCGCTCCACGGCCTGACCAGGGATGGTGATTTGAAAGGCCTTGGTGCCGCACCGCTCGGCCAGGGCGAAGAAGATCTCCGGCTGCTGCGCATCATCAAGAAAAGCGGTTGGACCGGCCCGGTCAGCCTGATCGGCGAAGTGGCGAGCGTTGATGTCGAGCTGCGCCTGCAGGACCAACTCGACGGCCTCGACTGGCTCGTGCCGCAACTCGATGGCAAACCACCCGGCCCGTTGCCCGTGCCACGCGTCTGGAAAAGGCCGGCCGCGCCCCGCGCTGCCGCTGCGACCGCGACTGCCGGCAGCGAGGCTTCGGTTTCGGCGGCCTTCGGCAAGGCATTGCGCGGCGGCACGACTGTGGCCGGCAAGGCCGAATACCGCCGGCGACCGCTCACCGTGGAGTGCTGGGCCAGGCTGGACAGCGCGACCGCGTTCAACATTCTCGTCGCCAGCGACACCAAGGCGTCGGCGGAACACTGGGAGCTGTATTCGTTTGTCGGCACCGGTGTGTTGAGCCTGTATCAGCCGGGACGCGGCGGGAATTTCAGCGCCGATGTGAACATCTGCGACAGCAAGTGGCATTACCTCGCCGCGATCATCGAACCGGAGCGCGTGCGGCTCTTCGTTGACGGCAGGCTCGTGAAGGACGCGCCGGCCAGGCCGCTCACCGGCGAGGCGCTGCGCGGCGATCTGGCGTTCGGCCAGCTTGTCGAAGGCAGCATCGGCTGCGACGGCGTGGTGGACAACGTCCGCCTCTCGCGCGGCGCGCGGGAAATCAGCGGCATACCCGCCGGCCCGCTGGCGAAAGATGCGATCACGATTGACCTGTGGAACTTCGACGAAGGCGCGGCGGCGAGTGGAAATTCCGTTTCAGCGGCGTTCGGCAAGGCGTTGAGCGCAGGCATGACCGTGGCCGGCAAAGCCGAGTTCCGCCAGCGCCCGCTCACGGTCGAGTGCTGGGCCAGGCTGGACAGCCCGGCCGCGTTCAACATCCTCGTCGCCAGCGACGCCAAGACATCGGCGGAGCATTGGGAGCTTTATACTCACGCCGGCAGCGGCGCATTGAGCCTGTATCAACCGGGGCGTGGCGGTGATTTCAATTCGGGGATGAACATCTGCGACAGCAAATGGCATCACCTCGCGGCGGTGATCGAGCCGGAACGCGTGCGCCTGTTCGTGGATGGCAAGCTCGCGAAGGACGCGCCCGCCACGCCGCTGCAAGGCGAACCGCGGCCCGGCGGCCTGGCTTTCGGCCAGCTCGTCGAGGGCGGCATCGGCTGCGATGGCGCGGTGGACAACGTCCGCCTCTCTCGCGGCGCACGGGAGATCAGCGGCGTGCCCCCCGGCCCGTTGACGAAGGACGCGGCCACGATCGGCCTGTGGGATTTCGAGGAAGCCGCCGCAGGAAACTCCGGCAAGTATTGGGCCATTGAGGACGCCGCTGCGCGCGCCGCGTTGCCGGAATTCAGAACCATTCCCGCCGCAAGCCCGCACGAACTCACACCGCACAATGGCTGGCCCGCCAGCGAATCCTACCGCAGCTGGACACGCTCGCACGGCGGCGATGCGAACGAACGTTTCTCCGCCCTCACGCAAATCAACCGCGGCAACGTGAAACAACTCGAGGTCGCGTGGACGTTTCACTCCGGCGACGGCAAGGGAAACATCCAGTGCAATCCAGCCATCGTGAACGGCGTCATGTTCGCGCCAACGGTCGGCGATCACTTCGTCGCAGTTGATGCCGCGACGGGCCGGGAGTTGTGGCGCTTCAAGCCTGACGGCCGCCCGGCTTTTCGCGGCATCACCTGGTGGCCGGGCACCGGCGGATCGGGGGAGCGGTTGTTTTTCCCGACCGAGGGCAACTGGCTTTACGCACTCGACCCGAAGACCGGCAGGCCCGTGGAAAGTTTCGGCGAGAAGGGCCGGGTGAAGCTGCCGCACGGCGCACGCGTCGCCCCCGGGATTTTTGAGCGCACGCTTGTGCTGGCGGGCTACCTCAGGGACGTGGAGGCGTTCGACGCGGTGACGGGCGCGCATCGCTGGACATTTCACACCGTTCCGCACGAAGGCGAGTTCGGCGCGGACACATGGGACCACATGCAGGAAAACGCCGCGAACTGCTGGGGCGGCATGGCGATGGATGCGCGGCGCGGCATCGCCTACATCGCCACCGGTTCGCCCAAGCCGAACTTCCTCGGGATGCTGCACCGCGGCGACAATCTCTTCGCAAACTGCGTCGTCGCGCTCGACGCACGCACG
>JBAYGL010000535.1:0-3409 GCA_041666725.1 Limisphaerales bacterium | reverse complement strand
GCTGAAGGAACTCAAGCGTGCCCTGCGCATCGGCACCTACCACGGCTCGCTCTCCGACCGCATCATGAACCGCTACGGCGATTCGCCGCTCGGGATGGTCGAAAGCGCGCTGGAGTTCGCCCGCATCTGCCGCCGGCACGACTTCCACAACTTCAAGTTTTCGATGAAATCGAGCAACCCGAAGGTGATGATCGAGTGCTATCGCCTGCTCACCGCCCGCCTCGCGCAGGAAGGGCCGGACTGGAACTACCCGCTCCACCTCGGCGCCACGGAGGCCGGCGAAGGCGAGGACGGCCGCATCAAATCCGCCATCGGCATCGGCTCCCTCCTCTGCGACGGCCTCGGCGACACCCTCCGCGTCTCGCTCACGGAAGACAGCCCGCGCGAGATTGAAGTGTGCAACGACCTGCTCGCCCAGATTCCTTCCCTCACTTCTTCCCAGACGCCAGACGCCAGACTCAATCCCCTCCAGTTCCCCTTCGACCCCTTCCACTTCGAGCGCCGCTCGACGCCCGAAATCGAACTCGGCGACACCGCCAGGTGCGGCGGCGAGCAGACCGTCCGCGTCGTCGTCACCCGCGCCACCTTCGACAAGGTCGCGCCGAAGATCCGTCCGAAGGACGACGTGAAACCCGAAGGCATCTACGAAGACCTGAACCTCCTCGAACTCGACCCGACGCAAGAGCTGCGCATCGAGGACATCAACTGCGACACCCAGCTCGTCACCGTGAAGGACGGAGTGAACCTGCCGCCCATCACCGCCTTCCGCCTGCTCGTCGCGCAGCTCAACAGACTGGGCCGCCGCAACTCGATTCTGCTCAAGGACTGCCTGACCTTCGGCGACGCTTCCTTAACTCCGGTAGGGCGAGACTCCGTCGAGCCCCATCCCGAGCGGAGCGAGGCGAGCGCAACGAGCATCTCGGCTACCGCTGCGCCTGCCCAAGAAACTCGCTCCGCTCGCGCCTCCTTCGTCGGCAAACAGGGTTCGACAGAGTCTCACCCTACCGGATGGCCGCTTGAGCCCAAAATCGCCCTTCTCCGCGCGGCCGTGAACATCGGCGCGCTTCTTGCCGACGGCATCGGCGACGCGATTCTTGTGCGGGGCGAGAGCGGCGCGGGCATGAGCCTGCGGCTCGCCTACAACATCCTTCAGGCCGCCGGCTGCCGCAGCTTCAAGACCGACTACGTGGCCTGCCCGAGCTGCGGGCGCACGCTCTTCAACCTCCAGACTGTCACCGCGCGCATCAAGGCCCGCACCGAGCACCTCAAGGGCGTGAAGATCGCAATCATGGGTTGCATCGTGAACGGCCCCGGCGAGATGGCGGACGCCGACTTCGGCTACGTGGGTGGCGCGCCCGGCAAGATCAACCTCTACGTCAGCAAGACGCCCATCAAGTTCAACATCCCCGAGGCCGAGGCCGTGGACCGCCTCGTGGACCTCATCCGCGAGCACGGCAAGTGGGTGGAGCCGGAAACACCATCCGTTTCCTGATGCGGACTTTTCCGGACAGCAGCGTCCGGAAAAATTCCAAACGGAGCCTAAAGCGTCTTCATCACCCGGGCCGCCGCCTGGACGGTGTGCGCAATGTCCGCCTCGGCGTGCGCGGTGGAGATGAAGCCGGCCTCGAACTGTGACGGAGCGAGATAGACCCCCTCGGAGAGCATCCCCTGGAAGAACTTCTTGAAACGCTCACGGTCCGCCTTCATCGCGTCGGCCAGATTCCAGACCGGCCCGCTTGTGAAGTAGCCGCAGAACATCGAGCCGCAGCGGTTGAAGGTCACCGGCACGCCGGCGGACTTGGCGGCCCCGCGCAGGCCCGCTTCGAGTTGCGAGCCGAGGGCTTCGAGGCGGGCGTAGGCATTCTGGCCGCGGAGTTCCTCCAGCGCCGCGATGCCCGCCGCCATCGCAAGCGGGTTGCCGCTCAACGTGCCGGCCTGGTAAACGGGCCCGAGCGGCGCAAGGAAATCCATGATGTCCGCCCGCCCGCCAAACGCGCCCACGGGCAGCCCGCCGCCGATGATCTTGCCGAACGTCGAGAGGTCCGGCCGTATGCCAAAGCGTTCCTGGGCGCCGCCGGGGGCCAGACGGAAACCCGTCATCACCTCGTCGAAGATGAGCACGGTCCCCTGCTCCGCCGTGATCTGCCGGAGGAATTCGAGATAGCCCGGGCGCGGCAGGTAGAGGCCCGCATTGCCGGGCACGGGTTCGATGATCACGGCGGCGATCTCGCCGGGATTGGCCGCAAAACAGGCCTTCACCGCCTCGATGTCGTTATACGGCAGCACGAGCGTGTGCTTGGCGGTGTCCGCCGGGACGCCCGCGCTGTCCGGGTTGCCAAAGGTGAGCGCTCCGGAACCGGCCTTCACCAGCAGGCAGTCGGCGTGGCCGTGGTAGCAGCCGTCGAACTTGATGATCTTGTCGCGCCTGGTGAACCCGCGCGCGAGGCGGATGGCGCTCATGCACGCCTCGGTGCCGGAGTTGCACAGGCGCACCTTGTCCACGCTCGGCACCAGCGACTTGATCAGCCGCGCCATCGTGACCTCGGCCGGGTTCGGGATGCCGAAGCTCGTGCCGTGGTCGGCGGCGGCCTTCACGGCGGCAATGATCTTCGGATGCGCGTGGCCGAGGATCGCCGGCCCCCATGTGCCGACGTAATCAACCAGCTCGTCGCCGTCCACCGTCGTGACGCGCGCGCCCCTGGCTGACGCCACAAAGAACGGCTGGCCGCCCACGGCCCGGAAGGCGCGCACGGGAGAGTTCACGCCGCCGGGAATGTGTCTGAGTGCCTCGGCAAAGAGGGCTTCGGATTTGGCCCGCGAAATCATGGCCGGAAAATACGGGGGACACCACCCGAGGACGAGTGCGAAGTTGCGTTGTGCAATTCCCGGATCACGGGCCCGCCGGCAGGGGCACCTGTGACTTGTGCATCAGGTAGGCCAGGAGGTCGCGCTGCTGCTCGGGGGTGAGGGCTTCCAACACACCTTCAGGCATCAGCGAAAGCGCGGATTCCTGCAGGCTCTCCACATCGCTGCGCTGGACGGTGAGCGTCTCGGTCATCGTCTTGAGCGTGATCGTGCGCTCGGTGCGCGCGGTGACGAGGGCGTTGAGCGTGCGGCCGTCCTTGAGGTTGGCCACCGTCATTCGGAAGTCCGCGCTGACCACGGCGCTCGGGTCGGCGATGTTGTCGAGGAGGTAGTCGAGATTGTCGCGGCCAGAGCCGGTCAAGTCGGGGCCGACCTCGCCGCCCTGGCCGTAGAGACGGTGGCAGCTGGCGCAGACGAGGGTGAACAGGGCACGGCCCGCGCTCTTGTCGGCCTTCGCGAAAACCTCCGGCGTGAGCCGGGTCTTCAACTTGGCGATGAGCTCGCGTTTGTCCGCCGCCGCTTCACGCAGCTAGCCCCAGACCCT
>JBAYGL010000534.1:0-3427 GCA_041666725.1 Limisphaerales bacterium | reverse complement strand
GCCGGGAGCCTGACGATCGCCGAATCGGCAAAGCTTCACGCAAGTTTGGTAAGTGACGTGCAGGCGATGATCGCGCACTGCGGCGACTCCTCCCTCCTGATCCTCGACCCTGACCTGGACAGCTACTATCTCGTGGACGCCGCCATGATCAAGCTGCCGCAGGGGCAGGAGCACCTCACCAAGACGCTCCTTCTGGGGGAGGACCTCCTGCGCCGGGGCAAGGTGAACAAGGAAGACCAGGTGCAGTTCACAGTCCTCGGCGCCTTCCTGCAGGAGGAGGACATTCAGGAAGCCCGGGCGAGCGTGGAGGCATCCCTGCAGGAAGACTCCGCCATCCACGGGACCAGCCCCACCTTGAACGGCGCGATCAGCCCGGCACTGCGTGACATGCTCACGACGGTCCAGACCGTGGTGGACATAACCGGGAAAATCGCGGCCGGCGGCGAAATCTCCAGGGACACATTCCTTGCCGCCGGACTGAAGGCCAAGGACGCCAACCTCGCGCTGACCCGGACGGCCTTGACCGAGCTGGAGAAGCTGCTCCACATCCGCATCGCGAGCTTTGAAAGCCAGCGCTTCATGGAGGCTGGCATCTCGGTGGCCGCCCTCTGCGCCGCCCTCCTCCTGGTCTGGGCCATCTCCCACAGCATCACCCGCCCGCTGCGCGCCGGCACGCAGCGCATCAGTGACAGTGCCCAGGTGCTGGCGAATGCGTCACAGGAATTGAGCGCCGTCAGCGGCCAGGTCAGCTCCACCGCGGAGGAGACCGCCACGCAGGGCCGAGTGGTTGCGGACTCCGCCACACAGGTCAGCCGCAACATCCAGACCGTCGCGACCGCCACCGAGGAGATGACCTCCAGCATCAGCGAGATCGCCCGCAACGCGGGCGAAGCCTCGAAAATCGCGGGCCAGGCCGTCGCCAGCGCCGAGCGCACCAACCAGGTCATGGCCCGTCTGGGCACCAGCAGCGAGGAGATCGGCAACGTCCTTCTCCTCATCTCCAACATCGCCAGCCAGACCAATCTCCTCGCCCTCAACGCCACCATCGAGGCCGTGCGCGCCGGCGAGTCGGGCAAGAGCTTCGCCGTCGTCGCCAACGAGGTGAAGGAACTCGCCCGCCAGACCGCGAAGGCCACCGAGGAAATCAGCCGCAAGGTCGCCGCCATCCAGGCCGACACGCAGAGCGGCATCGCCGCCATCCGGGAGATCACGACCACGGTCCGCCAGATCAACGACATCCAGATGGTCATCGCCGGCGCGGTCGAGGAACAGGCCGCGACCACCAGCGAAATTTCCTCCAACACCCAGCAGGCCGCCCGCGCCTCCAGCGAGATCGCCCTGAACATCGCCTCCGTGGCCGACGCCGTTAAGAACACCACCGCCGGCGCTACGCAGACGGCGGCCTCCGCGAGCGAACTGTCACGTCTGGCCACAGACCTTCGCGGTGTGGTCGACGTGTTCAAACGGCTGGACGCGTCCGACACAGCCGTGCCGCCGGCCCGCCAACAGCCGGCCGCCCAGACATGATGAACCCGGTTCTTGAAGCGGGGAGGGAGCAGGACCGCGCTGACCGCGCCCGGTCGCAAGACTGCGCACCGCACCGCAGGCCGTCACAGGTTTTGAAATCCAGGATAGTGCCAAGGAAGCCGCATGGGAGATGAACCTGTTAAAAAGATCCGGGTGATGGTGGTGGACGACTCGGCGGTGATGCGGCGCGCCATCGCCACGACCCTGGCCAAGGATCCCCGGATTGAAATCGCGAGCACCGTCCACAACGGCCGGGCCGCCCTTGAAGCCCTGAACTTCATGTGCCCGGACGTCATCACGCTGGACATCGAGATGCCGGAGATGGACGGGCTGGCGGCGCTGCGGGAACTGCGCAAGACACACCCCCGCCTTCCGGTCATCATGTTCAGTTCGCTCACCCAGCGCGGCACCCAGGCCACCATTCTTGCGCTCACCGCCGGGGCGAGCGACTACGTCGGAAAACCCGCCGACCTGACGAACCTGGCCGAGGCGTTGCGCTGCCTGGAGACGGAACTCCTTCCCAAGGTCAGACTCTTCGGCGAGCGGGCCCTCGCGCAACAGGAAGTGGCCAGACTGCCCAAGCCCGGGCCGGGCGTCATCCCGCAACCCAGCCGCCTCCGCCGGGGAACGGTTGAGGCCGTGTGCATTGGTGTCTCCACCGGCGGCCCGATGGCCCTGGCGCAGATATTCACCGCCTGGAAATTTCCCCTCTCGGTGCCGGTCTTCATCGTGCAGCACATGCCCCCCACCTTCACCACGCTGCTCGCGCAACGCCTCACCAGCCTCGGCGTGATGGACGTGCAGGAGGCAAAGGAAGGCGATGCCGTCGTCCCCGGCCGGGCCTACCTCGCGCCCGGCGGATACCACATGGAAGTCCTGCGCATCGAGGCCGACGTCCGCATCCGCATCAACACCGACTCGCCCGAAAACTCCTGCCGCCCGTCGGCGGACGTTCTCTTCCGCAGCGCGGCAAAGGTTTATGGCAGCGGGTTGCTCGGCGTGGTGCTGACCGGCATGGGCTGCGACGGCATGAAGGGCAGCCAGGCCATCCTTGCGCAGGGCGGCAACATCCTAGCGCAAAACGAGGCGACCAGCGTGGTCTGGGGGATGCCCGGCGCGGTGGTCGGTGCCGGCCTTGCGGACGCCGTGCTCCCGCTGGGTGATATTCCAGCGGAGATCGCCCGCCTGACACGCTCCCGTCCCAACTTTTGATTCTCGTGGCTCCGGACGAATTCCAATTCTTCGCCACGCTGCTGGAAAAGCACGCGGGCATCGCCCTGGAGGCTGGAAAGGAATACCTCGTCGAGGCCCGGCTCACGGCCGTGGCACGCGAAACCGGGTTCACCTCCGTAAGCGCGCTGCTCCAGAACCTGCGGCAAACCCCGATGGGCCGCGCCCACTGGCAGGCCATCGAGGCGCTCACCACGCACGAAACCTCCTTCTTCCGCGACGAGCACCCCTTCAACGCGCTGCGCGAAACGATCATCCCCGAACTCATCGCGCACCGCGCATCCACCCGCACGCTCAACATCTGGTGCGCCGCCGCGTCCACCGGACAGGAGCCCTACAGCCTCGCGATCCTGTTGCACAATCACTTCCCGCAGCTGCTCGACTGGAACGTATCCCTCCTCGCCACGGACATTTCGGAAACCGCCCTGGCCCGGGCCGCCGGGGGCCGCTTCAATGCCACGGAGATGGGCCGAGGCCTGCCGCCGCTGCTGCGCCAGAAATATTTCATTCCGGACGGCGACGGCCTGCGTGTGCGCGATGACATCCGGCGCATGGTGACCTTTCGCACCCTGAACCTCGTCGGCCCGTGGCCGGGCATTCCGGAGATGGACCTCGTGCTCCTGCGGAACGTTCTCATCTATTTCAACATCGAAACAAAGCGGGATGTCCT
>JBAYGL010000533.1:0-3446 GCA_041666725.1 Limisphaerales bacterium | reverse complement strand
GATGATGACGATGTTGGGCGGACGCGAATCAGCGGCGGAACAGACGGGGATCGAGGCGAAGAAAAGCGCGGCAAGAAGGGTGGTCAGGCGGATCATCATGATCCGAAGATAGGCAAACCCGCGCCGGCAATGGAAGGTCATTCCGCCCCGCCCCGCTCCCGCCGGCGATACTCGGTGGGCGCGCACCGGGTGAACTGCTTGAAGTCGCGGCTGAAGTAAAACGCATCCGAGTAGCCGCATTGCTGCGCGATTTCCTTCACCGCATCGGTGGTCTCGGTCAGACGACGCTTCGCCTGGTTGATGCGCTCGCGGCGCAGCCAGTTGATCGGGCTGGTGCCCATCACGTGCTTGAACGTCCGCGCGAAGTGCGACGGGCTCATCCCGGCGAGCTTCGCCAGTTCACCCACGCGCAGCGGCAGATGATAGTAGAGGCGCATCCGTTCCAGCGGGCGGCGCAGCAATTCAGGAATGCTGGGCGTCGGCACTCCATCGGGATCGGACGCGATGCGCTGCTGGACCAGCAGCGCCACGAGACGCGCCAGTTCGGCGTGCAAGCGCGCCTCGGCATCCGGCTTCAGCGATTCCATATGCTGAAATATCCTGCGGAAAACCGTCGCCACGGCTTTCAAGCTGACGTTCATCACCGGAAAAGAGCCGCCGAAAAGAATCTGCTCCACGCGGTCCAGTCGCGGTCCGTCGATGCGCACCCAATAGACTTCCCATGGCGAGGTCGCGTCCGCCCAGTAGGTGTGCGGATGATGACAGTTTACCCAGACCAGCTGCCCCGCGCTGACGCCCCCTGCCCTGCCCTGCACGCGCGCATGCCCCCTGCCGCGCAGGCAGAGGATCAGTTCGTGTCCGGGATAACACTCGCGCTCGATGCGATGCTCCGGCCCCGCCACCAGATGCCCCGCGCGCACCGAGGTGTAAAACGCGTCGCGCGCCAGATCGCTCGGCGTGTGGTAGAGCGAGACAAGGAAACGCGACTTGTGCGGCGGGCGGGTCACGGCGGGATTGTTCATGCGCGTGCGAGAAAATGTCAATGGACGCACCCCCGGTCTTCGTCGACTCTTGCACAGAACTTGAAACACATTCCTTCCTTCCGCTGGCGGGCTGATGGAGCGGCGCGGATGGATCGGAACCAAATGCGACACTGCAGCCTATGTTGAACGTCACCGGAAGCGGTTCCATCACCACCTGCGACGGCACCACGCGCCGCGATTTCCTCCAGGTCGGCACGCTCGGCGCGCTCGGCCTCACGATGGCGGACTTCTCCGCAGCGCAGGCCGCCGGCAAGGTCGCGGACGGCAGCAACGAGAAGTCGGTCATCATGATCTTCAACCTCGGCGCGCCGAGCCAGCAGGATCTCTTCGACATGAAGCCCGACGCGCCCAGCGAGATTCGCGGGCCGTTCAAGCCCATCTCGACCAAGGGCGACTTCCAAATCTCCGAAATCCTCCCCCGGCACGCGCAGATCGCCGACAAGTTCTCGCTCGTGCGTTCCTGCTATCACACGGCGGCGGCGGTCCACGACACCGGACACCAGATGATGCAGACCGGCCGGCTCTTCACCGGCGGCATCATCACGCCGCACGCCGGCTGCGCGCTGGAATTTCTCAAGGGCCGGCGGGGTGATCTGCCCGCGCACGTCATCCTGCCCGAGCCGATGGGCCCGACCGGCGGCAACATGCCGCACGGCCAGGACGCCGGCTTCCTCGGCAAGGCCTACGACCCGTTCGTCCTGAACGCCGATCCGTCGCAGAAGGAGTTCAAGGTCCCCGATCTGCTGCCGCCCAAGGAAATCGGCGAGGCGCGGCTGGCCCGACGGCGCGAGCTGCGACAAGTCGTGGACGACACCGTGAAGAAGTTCGAGGCGAGCGAATCCGCGAAGCTGATGGACGCGAACTTCGCCGCCGCCTACCGCTTGATGACCAGCGAGAAGGCGCGTGAGGCATTTGATCTGACCAAGGAGCCGCTCAAGGTCCGCGAGCGTTATGGCATGACGCGTTTCGGCCAGTGCTGCCTGCTGTCACGGCGGCTCGTCGAGCGCGGCGTGCGATTCGTGACCGTCAACACCTTCATCACCGTCTTCGGCGAAATCACATGGGACATCCACGGCTCGAAGCCCTTCACCAGCATCGCCGGCATGAGGGACGTCGTCGCGCCGATGTATGACCAGGGCTACAGCGCGCTCATAGAAGACCTCGCTCAGCGCGGCCTGCTGGAGAACACGATGGTCTGCAATCTCGCCGAGTTCGGACGCACGCCGCGCATCAACCCCGCCGGCGGCCGCGACCACTGGCCGAACTGCTGGACGATGTATTTCGCGGGCGGCGGCGTGAAGGGCGGCCGCGCGATCGGCCGCAGCGACGACATCGGCGCGTATCCCACCGAGCGTCCGGTGAACCCGCCGGAAGTCGTCGCCACCATCTACAAGAGCCTCGGCCTGGACCTCGACACGCACCTCCCCGGTCCGCAGGGCCGCCCCTTCGCGCTGGTGGACTACGGCGTGCGCGAGGTGAAGGAGTTGTTCTAGCCCGTTTCGCTGACATCTCATGAAGTTGCGCCTCTTTACGGTCTTCTGTTCGATGATGCCGTTCCTGCTTTCGGCGGAGTCCCACACCATCCTCCCCGCCAAGTTTACCCTCGACGGCCCCGCCGCCGAGCAGCGGCTTGTGCTGGAACGCGCTGACGGCAAAACCCTCCTGGGCCAGGTCACGAACAGCGTCACGTTCACCTCCAGCAACCCGAAGGTTGTTCGCATCGAGAACGGCCTGGCGATGCCAGTCGGCAATGGCACAGCCACGGTCACGGGCAAATCCGGCCGCAGCTCTGCGAAGGCCGAGGTGCGTGTGGTCAATCTGGACAAACCCTTCGAGTGGAGCTTCCGCAACCACGTCCAACCCGTGCTGGCAAAAACCGGATGCAGCATGGGCGCGTGCCACGGAGCGTTCGCGGGCCAGGGCGGCTTCAAGCTCTCCCTGCGCGGCTACGACGACGACGGGGATTTCCGCTCCATCACGCGCTCGGCGCTCGGACGTCGCGTCACCATCGCCGAGCCGGCGCACAGCCTCCTGCTCATCAAGCCGACCAGTGCCGTCCCGCACAAGGGCGGCGACCGGTTCGGCACGAACTCGCTCGAATACCGCATCCTCGCCGAGTGGGTGGCCAACGGCACCCCGGCACCCCGGCCGGCTGACGCGCGCATCGCCAGGCTTGAGGTGCAGCCGGAACAGGTCTTCCTCAAGGCCGGTGTCCCGCAGCAAATCCTTGTGCGCGCCACCTTCTCAAACGGCGAGGTCCGCGACGTGACGCGCTGGGCCAAGTTCACCAGCGCCAACGGCTCCGTGTGCAGCATCGGCGAAGACGGCATGGTCTCGGTCATCGGTCCCGGCGAAGGCCCCATCTCGGCGTGGTATCTCAGTCGCATCGCGATGGCGACTGTC
>JBAYGL010000532.1:0-3458 GCA_041666725.1 Limisphaerales bacterium | reverse complement strand
CCCTGTCCTCCGGAGAACTGGCCTGTCTGAACGCCGGCACCGGCCAGAAGGTCTGGCAGACCAACACCGTGACGGGCTTGAAAAGCGGTGCCAGCATCCACCTGACGCCCTGCGGTGAAGACGTGTTTCTTTTCACCGACCGGGGAGACTTGATCCGCGCCCAGCTCACGCCCAAGGGCTACCACGAGATCAGCCGCGCGCATCTGCTGGAACCCACCTCGCCGTTTGGCGGTCGAAAGTGCGCCTGGGCCCCGCCAGCCTATGCCAACCGTCACGTCTTCGCCCGCAGCGACGAGGAACTGGTCTGCGCCTCCCTCGCGATCAAACCGTGACGCAGCGGCGTGTGTGCCTGGTGCGAAAGTGGCAGTCTTTCAGGCGGACGTTAACAGATATGGCTGGGAGACGTGGACTGCGATAGACTGCGCGCATGAAAACGATCCGCGGAACGTTTTTTCTCCTGGTTTCCTGCCTCGCCGCACAGGCCGCCCAACCGCAACAACCGCCCCCGGCGATGACTCTCAAGAGCGACTGCGCCGAGTATGTCATCGGCACGGATGGCAGCAACCTGCGCTTCACCGATCGCCGGACGGGTGTGAACTACTGCGATCCGAAATCAAAGGCTCCCTTCGCCCGCGTCAAGGTGGGCGGCAGGGAGTTCGGCGCAACGGCGGTCGCGTATGAGCGTGGAGTGCTGACGGTGAGGTTCGGCGAAACCGGCGTGACTGCGGTGATCCAGGCTGCAACGAAGGGCCGCTATTTTGTGTTCGAGGTGAAGGAACTCCGGGGCGATGGCGTGGAGGAATTCACGTTTGCGGACATTCCCCTGTCGCTCAAGGGGCAGGCGGAGGAGACCTTCACCGCCTGCGCGCTCGCTCTGAATCTCCAGACGAACGTGCGTGAACTGCCCGGGCCGAACGGCCGGCTGCGGGCGTCCTGCTATCCGCGCTTCGGGTTCGCCGGTGCGACGGTCGCGCTGATCGGCTGCCCGCAGGAATCCCTGCGTGCTGTGATGAAGGAAGCCGTGAGCGCCGCCCCGGAGCTGCCGCACTCAAACATCGGAGGACCCTGGGCGCTGGATTCGATCAACAACTACGGCTCGTATCTCTTCAACTCCGGCGACATGTCGGAAGAGAAGGTGGACGGCTGGATCCGCCTCGCGCAGAGCCTCGGCATCACGCAGATAGACTTCCACGGCGGCCAGTCGTTCCGCTTTGGAGACTGTGAGCCGAATCCGAAGACGTATCCGCGCGGCCGGGCGAGTTTCAAGGCGGTCATCGACAAGCTGCACAAGGCCGGCATCCTCGCGGGCCTCCACACGTATGCGTTTTTCATGGCCAAAAACTGCCCCTGGGTGACGCCGGTGCCGGATTCCCGTCTTGGCAAGGACGCAACATTCACGCTCGCGGAGCCCCTGACAGCCGGGGCGACAGCGGTGCCCGTCGAGGAGAGCACTGGGAAGATGTCGAACGTGACCGGCTTCTTCGTGCGCAACAGCGTGACGCTGCAGGTTGACGATGAGCTGATCACCTACAGCGACGCCTCGCGCGAGGCCCCCTACGCCTTCACGAAGTGCAAGCGCGGCACCCACGGCACGCGCGTGGCGGCCCACGCAAAAGGCGCGAAGGTGCATCACCTGCGCGAGTGTTTCGGGCTGTTCGTGCCGGATGGCGACTCGACGCTGCTCGCCGACGTGGCGGCAAAAACGGCCGAGATGTTCAACGAGTGCGGCTTCGACATGATCTACCTCGATGCGCTCGACGGCGAGGACGTGATCGCCGGCGCGGCCAACGGCTGGCATTACGGCTCGAAGTTCACGTTCGAAATCTGCAAGCGGCTGAAGCGTCCGGCGATCATGGAGATGAGCACGTTCCATCACCACCTCTGGTTCGTGCGGTCGCGGATGGGCGCGTGGGACCACCCGACGCGCAGCCACAAGAAGTTCATCGACATCCACTGCGTCGGCAACGAGTCGTGCCGCCGGATGTTCCTGCCGGCGCACCTGGGCTGGTGGGCGTTCAAGACGTGGACCGGCCCGCAGGGCGAGCCGACGTTCGCCGATGACATCGAATACCTCTGCGCCAAGGCCCTCGCCAACGACAGCGGCCTTTCCGTCATGGGCATCACGCCGGAGAACGCGCCGAAGACGCCCGCGCTGCCACGGCTGGCCTCCATCGTGAAACGTTACGAGGAGCTGCGCAGGGGAAGGTATTTCCCTGAGACGGTGAAGGAGAAACTGCGCGTGCCGGGGGATGAATTCACCCTGGTTGAGCAACTCAGCGGCAGGTTCCAGTTCCGTCGCGTCCAATACGACCAGCACACGGTTCTCGGCCTGGACGGCTGGAGCGACGGGTGGAGAATGACGAACCGTTTTGACCGTCAGCCGCTCCAACTCCGGATCGAGGCGCTCATGTCCGCCGGCCCTTACGACGCTCCCGGCAATGTCACGCTGGCCGACTTCTCCGACACGAACGGATTCGCCAAGCGCGTTCCGGGGGCAGCCATCTCCGCGAAGCTCGAACCTTCGGGCGAGTGCGTGAAGATCGGAAAGACCAGCGGCTCCTACAGTGCCACGAGCAGGATGGTGACGCAGCGGGGCGCGTGGGCGAGCGCGGGCAAGTCCTTTTCGCCGGAGGCGAACCTCACCGGCCATGAGGCGCTTGGGGTGTGGGTCCACGGCGACGGCAAAGGCGAGCTGCTGAACCTCCAGTTGAAGAGCCCGGCACATCTGTCACATGCCGACGGCGATCACTACATCACCGTGGATTTTACGGGCTGGCGCTACTTCGAACTCGTCGAGCCCGAGGGCCGCCGTCATGCCGATCACTCCTGGCCTTACGGAAACATCTACTCCATCTATCGGGAGTCCATCCGACCCTCCAGCATCGAGAGCCTGAACCTCTACTTCAACAACCTCCCGCCGAAGGAGACGGTTACATGTTACCTCAGCCCCGTCCGGGCGCTGCCAACGGTGAAGGCGAAGCTGCGCAATCCGACCGTTTCGCTTGGCGGCAGGACGGTCATGTTTCCGGTTGAAATCGAAAGCGGGCAATATCTGGAGTTCCGTTCGCCATCCGACTGCAAGCTCTACGGTCCCGCAGGCGAAGTGCTCGGCGAAGTGGTTCCGCAAAACCCGCCCCCGATTCTCGAATCCGGCGCCAACCAGTTGAAATTCACCTGCGAGCCGCCCGCCGGCCTCAACCCCCGCGCCCGCATCTCGCTGATCAGCCACGGCGGGCTGATCGGCGAGAAGTGAAACCCTGCACGCGTTCCGCGCATCTGCAACAGCCTCCCCGCAAAAAATCACAACCACAGGAGCCGCCATGAATCCAGCCGCACTGAAAACCGATCTGTCATCATCATCAGCAGCACGACCCCGAAAGAGCGCCTTCCGAATGCCACCTGCTTTGGCTGCGCTGTCGAGAACCATTAAAACCCCGCTCCCCGCCCTGGCGGCGCTT
>JBAYGL010000531.1:0-3465 GCA_041666725.1 Limisphaerales bacterium | reverse complement strand
CTGAACGAATTGTAGTGTCCGTAGTAGCCCCAGCCCTGGCTCACGCATTCGAACAGGTCCGCCTCGCCGTTGCCGTCCGTGTCCGTGAGCCGGTAGAGCCCGGGCTTGGTGCCGACGTAAATCTTCCCGTCCCGCACCGCCACCCCGAGCGGTTCACACAGGCCGCGCGCGAAGCGACGGTAACGCGCGCCTTTCACCGGGCCGGTCGCCTTCTCGACGATGAACACCTCTCCCGGCCAGGTGCAGACGACGAGATCGCCGTTCGGCAGAAAGTCCATGCCGCAGACGGACAGCTCGATTTCCTTCGGGAGCGGAAACGCCTCCGCCCGGTAGCTGGAGGTCGAGGCGGCGCTGGGGCGAAGTCCGGCACTCGAAAAAACCGGCGGGCCACCGCTGTTCGTCCGGGCGAAGCAGACGCTGACCTTGGCCCGGGCGGCACTGAGTTGAAACCACTCGACCGCGTCACGTTTGGAGCGGAACACCTCGGTCGTGATCTGGATTCCCTGAATGTCCCCCGGCTGAGTTGGCGGGATTTGCACCCACGCGCGGACTTCCTTGCCGCTGATCGTTTGTCGCGGGTTGCCTTTTACGGCTCCCTGCTCGGTGACGGTTTCGACGGAGTAGCTGGCATTGCGCTCCTGAAGTTGAAGTTTCAAATCCAGCCGGCCGCGGACGCTGACCAGCAGGGCTGTGTCGGCCCGCTCAAGGACCGCCGCCTGGGGAGACAATGACTCCCCCCGGCACATCTCGGCATGCGCCAGAAACCAGAGCTCGCTGCGGTTGGACTGAACGGTCAGGTGCCGGTGAAGGCCGTTGATTGCTCCTGAAAACGAATCGGGCATTTCTTGAATGAGCGCGGGACGTTCCCCGCCGGTGGCCAGTTCGTATTCGAAGCGCGTGGGCGAGGATTTGACGGCGATGAAGCGGGTGCCGGGCAGCAGCGTCTCCGCATCCTTCTCCGGCAATTTCCCCACGGCCCACGGGAAGACCGGAGGCATCCCCCACAGCACCGTCGTGTCGTTCGTGCTGATGAAAGGGGCCTTGGGCAGGCCGAACTGCGGGCCGAGGAGCGCGAGGCCCCTGCCCGACCAGACGGTGTGCGTGCGCAGCAGGGCGGTGTCGAAGGCCAGGTGCAGGTTCGTTGTCAGCGACACCACGATGCTCCGGGTGCTCTGCGGCATCGGGGCCATGCGGAACGGCTGGTCCGTCGCGTCGTAGTGCGGGATGACGGGCGCGGGCTCGTCCTTGGAAAGCGGGGCGCAGAGGCCACCTGACAGCGTGACCGCCATGACAGCTGCAAACATCAGGAAGCGGGCGGGAGGGCGATGCATAGTGAGGCGCAGTTAGCGACGAGACAGATCACAGGGTGATTCAAATTACGGAATCGGTCTGCTTTTGAATTGCAGCCCGTGCCGGAATCTGACTTCAATGCCCTGCAACGATACGATCATGCCCAACGCCACCGAACCCAACGCACGCCGCATCAGTTCAGTGCTGGTCGTGGATGACGATGTGGAACTGGCGATGATGTATAAGGAGCTGCTCGGCTCGCAGGGCTACATCGTCAACACCGCGCCGAACGGCGTGGAGGCGCTCAAGCTCATCATGCGCCACGATGTCGACGCCATCATTTGCGACATGATGATGCCCCACATGCCCGGTGACATGTTTTTCACCGCAGTCGAGCGCGTGAAGCCGCACCTCTGCCACCGTTTCATTTTTGTGACGAGCTACGAGGGCAATCCCAAGATCGAGACCTTCTTCAAAAAGGTGAACGGCATCGTGCTCTACAAGCCGACCACCCTGGGCAAGCTCATGGGGACTCTCAACCTCCTGAACCAGCGGCTGACCAACGCGGACAAGAAGGCACCGGGCGCAGCAGGCGCAGCGTGAGGGCATCTTCCCCGGCTGTTTTCCGCCACGGCTTCGCCCCGATCCGGATGCTAATCCGATTCGCTGCCCCTGACGGATCCGATTGGGATTGCTCCGGAAGGCGAACAGAGGTGAACCGAGGTTTGACATCCCGTTGAAAAACCGCTGGCATCTCCGCTGTCACAAACAGCGCACTCGCACAAACTCCTTTCCCATGAGCAAAAAATACAACGTCGGCATCATCGGCTACGGTTGGGTCGCCACCGCGCACATCCCCGCCATCAACGCATCCACGCAAGCCCAGGTCACGGCGATCTACTCTTCGCGTCCGCAGGACGGGGCGGCGTTGTCCGCCAAATACGGCTCGACCATCACCACCTACACCGATCTCGACGCGATGCTCGCCGACCCGGACATCCACGCGGTGTCCATCTGCTCGATGCCCAGCCTGCATGTGCAGCACATCGTCGCCGCCGCCCGGGCCGGCAAACACCTCATCATCGAGAAGCCCCTCGCGTTCTCGGAGAAGGACCTGCGGCTCATCGAGGCCGCGGTGAAAAAGGCGGGAGTGAAGACCTGCATCTGCTTCGAGTGCCGCTACAGCAGCCAGCTCATGGCGACCAAGGCGGCCATTGACCAGGGTCTGCTGGGGAAAATCCATTACGGCGAAGTGGACTACTACCACGGCATCGGACCCTGGTATGGGCAGTTCCGCTGGAACACCTTCAAGAAGGACGGCGGCAGCGCGCTCCTCACGGCCGGCTGCCACGCGCTGGATGCGTTGCTGCTCTGCATGGGCAGCGAGGCGGTGGAAGTCACCAGCTACGACACGCGTTCCCAGAGCAAACTGTTCGCGCCCTACGAATACACGACGACCAGCGTGACGCTGGTGAAGTTCAAGAACGGCGCGGTGGGCAAGTGCGCGGCGGTGGTGGATTGTTTCCAGCCGTATTACTTCCACACGCACCTGGTCGGGAGCGAGGGCAGCCTTCTGGACGACAAGTTCCACTCGCAGAAACTGGCGACGCACAAGGCCAAGTGGAGCCAGCTCTCCATGAAGATGCTCGACTCGGGTGATGTGAGCGACCATCCGTATCAGACGCAGTTCCAGGCATTCTTCGACGCATTGGACAAGGGCAGGGAAATGGCCCTGACCAGTCTCGCAGACGCCGCCGCCAGCCATCGCGTCATGTTTGCAGCGGACAAATCCGCAGCGACAGGCAGGCCGGTGAAGCTCTGAGGCTCCAGTCTGTTCCTCTCATTCAGGAAAGGCGCCGGGAAGGCTGTCGTTGTTGTCCTCCGCCCGGGGGCGGGGTGCTGCCCTGCTCGCCACTCTCGTTGATGAACGAGGTTTCGAGCAGTAGGGAAACGATCCTGCATCGGTCCTGTTCCTCTCTTCCACGCTTCACCCCGCTCCATGCCCCGTGCTACGGTCGCCGCCATGCAATCACATGAGTTGCTCCGTGAGGTCATCAAAGACTCCAGCGCCAAACAAATCGCCGCCGACCTCAATCTCTCGCTCTCGATGATTTACAAGTGGGCCGAGCCGTCGGAGAAGGCCGACGGCAGCGGCCTCGCGAACCCCCTCGACCG
>JBAYGL010000530.1:0-3470 GCA_041666725.1 Limisphaerales bacterium | reverse complement strand
CGAAATGGAATGGCCACGAAAGGGCGCATAGAGCACAAAGACAGGCTTCTGGCAGAAAAACGGACCGGGTGGATGTTTTCCACTCCCATCCATCCCCGGCCCGGCTCCTCTGTGTCCTTTGCGCTCCTTCGCGGCTGAACTTCGGAATCCGGGTTGAAGGAACGATTCCGCCTCCTCACCTCGGCGGCTACGGCCAGAAGACTTCCCGCTCCTGCTCGTAATCCTGATCCTGATCCTGATCCTGCTCTCCCCGATGCGGACGCAGGTGGCCGCACTCTACAAATTCGGGCTTGGGATTTGGAAGCTCTCCGGTCTAGCCTGCCCGGCGTGTCCGCGAGGTTTCTCATCTTGTTTCTCATGGGCTGGCTCCTCTGGCCGTTGAGCGCGTGCGCCGACGGCAAGGTCTTCTCCCAGGTCACCGCCGTCAAAACCACCACGCCGGACCAGCGCGCGCTGCTGCACTTCGCCAACGGCACGGAGACGCTCGTGGTGGAGACGACGTTCGTGGGCACGGGCACGAACTTCGCGTGGGTGGTGCCGCTGCCCGCCGCGCCGGAAATCACCGCCGTCCCGCGCACGTTGTTCACGAACTTGGAGGCGCTCTTCCGGCCGGAGATCATTCACAAGCAGGCACATTGGTGGGCGTTGATGGTCGGACTGGCGGTCTTCTTCGTCACCCTTTTCCGCAAGGCTGGACAGCGCGGTGGCATACGAGGATGGCTGCTGCTCACCGGAGCTCTTAGCCTGATGATCTTGGTGGCCCTTCCGGGACTCGTCAAAAGCCGCGGCGCGCTCGGCATCTCCATTGAACAGATCGGCGTCCAAATCCTCGCCCGTCAGACCGTCGGCGTTTTCGACACCGTCACGCTCAGTTCGCCGGATGGCGCGGCGCTTACGCGCTGGCTGAACGAGCACGGCTTCGCCGTTCCCGCCGCCGCCGCGCCCGTCATCGCGGACTACGCGAAGCAGGGCTGGGTCTTCGCCGCCGCGAAGTTGAGCCGGCCCGACGCCACCGGCAAGACCAGCCCGCACCCGCTCGCCTTCAAGTTCAAGACCGACCGCGCGGTCTATCCGCTCCGCCTCACCGGTGTGGAGAACGACCGCTGCCTCGTCGAGCTGTATGTCTTCGGTGAGTCGCGCGCGGAACTGCCGGGCTTCAAGGTGGAGCAGTGCTTCGAGCGAGATTTCGCAGAGGAAATCGCCAGTGAAGGTAAACACGCCTGGGGCATTGACTGGCGCGTGGTCCGTGAGCCAGCTCCGGGCGAACTCCGCATCCGCCATCCCGGGCTCCGCTCACTCGTCGCGGGCGCAACTGTCGGCACCAAACTGATCGGCACGCTGGACGCGGCAGGGATGAGCCATGACTCTTATCCCACATGGGTCTCGTTCGAGCGCCAACTGGCGAGCTATTACAGCCGCGAGGCCGCCGGCACCCGCGCGATGAACCTCGGCGTCGCCGTGCTCATACTCACGCTGCCGTGCGTGGGCTTCTGGCTGTGGCGGAGCGATGGAAAGTGGACGCCGCGCTTGTTTGCGCAAGTGCTCGGCTGCGCCATCGCCGCTGGCATGGCCTGTTATGGAGCGCTTCCGAAGGTGAAAGTGGAGGTCAGGCGGGACAGATACGTTCGGCTCAGTTGGCGTGCCTCGCAGTTTAACCAGCTTCAGTTCAGACTGTCGGAACTCGCTCAGGATCTGCATGCGGTTACTGTGAGGGGGAGTCTGCCAGAGCTATGGACACTGCCTGATTTGGGTTCAGCCTTTGAAGATGAAGTGGGACTGGAGGAGCGAAAACAGCTCATGACGAACTTGCTCACCGGCGAACCTCTCCGCGAGGAAGCCACCCCCGGCAACCTCCTCTTCCGCCGGACCGACGCCGGCACCGAGGTCCTCTGGCACGACGTGGATTGCGTCGAGCACATCCTCGGCACGCTGCCCACCCGCGCGCCTTGAGGTTGATCAACCACAGAGGCACAGCGCGGCGGAGCCGCAACCAAAGCGGCCGGATGACTTGCTTTAACGCAAAGGGCGCAGAGACCGCAGAGAGGCGCGGAGACGGATCTTTCCCTCCGGTCTCTGCGCCTCTCTGCGGTCTCGGCGTCCTCTGCGTTGGAAAGAATCTTCTCAGACAGTGACGAAGTTTGGAGATAGCACTACAGAGGACGCAGAGAGAGGCGTGTGAAATTGCCTTCCTCTGTGCTCTCTGCGCCTCTGTGGTTAATTCCTCCGCCATTCCTGCTTTGGCAACCGCACGCCCGTCACTTACTCTTCCCGCCATGCAACATCCTCCGAACTTGATTCCGTCGAACGTTTCCCGGCGCTCTTTTTTGAAAACCTCCTCAGTGCTGGCAGCCGGCGCACCGCTGCTGGCGGGCCTGCCCAAGACGCAATCGGCCGAGGCCCGCGGGCCGCTCATGGCCTACGTGGGCACCTTCAGTTCGCCGCTGCGCGACACGCTGCCGACGCAGGTGGACCTTCCGCCCGGCAACGGCCGAGGCATCCACCTGTTTCAGGTGAACCGCACCACCGGGGCCATGACACCGAGCGGCGTGTATGAGCTGGGAACGAGCCCGAACTGCCTCGCTTTCAATGCCGCGCGGACACGCCTGTATTCCACGAACGAGACGGACCGCGTGGGCGAAGGCAGGGAGGGGACGGTCAGCGCCTTCGCCATCAACCGGGCCGACGGGCAGTTGAAGCTGCTCAACACCGTCCGTTCCGGTGGTGCCGGCCCCACCTATGTCAGCCTGCATCCGTCCGGCCGATTTCTTTTGGTCGCCAATTATTTCGGCGGCTCGGTGGCGGTGCTGCCAATCCTGCCCGACGGCAGTCTCGGTGCCGCGACGGACATCAAGAACGATGCGGGGACGATCGGGCCGAGAAAAGCCGTGAACGCCCCGCCGGGGAGCTTCGCCTTCAGCGGGCATGACCGGACACATGCGCACATGATCCAGGCCGACCCCTCGGGGCGCTTCGTCCTCCACGTCGATCTGGGCCTGGACCAAATCTTCGTCTGGAAGTTCGACGAGCAGAAGGGCGTGCTGACTGCGGGCGATCCCGCCGCCGTCTCGCTTCCGCCGGGCGACGGGCCGCGGCATTTCCACTTCCACCCCAACGGGCGCTGGTTCTATTCCATTCAGGAGGAAGGCTCGACCATCGTCCTGTTCGACTACGATGCGGCGAAGGGACGCCTCGCGGCACGGCAGACCATCTCCACCCTGCCGCCCGGATTCGCCGGCAGCAATTTCTGCTCTGCAATCCTGGTTTCCGCCGACGGGCGGTTCGTCTATGCGGGCAACCGCCTCCACGACAGCATCGGGATCTTCTCCGTCGGCAAAACCGGCGAGCTGACTTTTGTCCGCGATGAACCGACACGCGGAAACTACCCGCGCAGCTTCAACTTCGATCCCACCGGCCAGTTCCTCTACTCCTGCAACCAGCGCGGCGACAACATCACCGTCTTCCGGGTGGAT